>JALWHQ010000080.1 GCA_026983525.1 Anaerolineae bacterium
ATACACACTCCCATCATGAATCGTCGCCGCCTTCCGCACCCCCAGCTCGTTGTACGCAAACTCCGCAGCTACACGCCCCTGCACCTTGTCGTTGTGCGCTGTGCGGAAGTATCCAGGGGAGTGGGTTGCAGGGTCTGTGAGGTAGGGTGCGGTGTTGGAGGGAGAGATCATGACCATGCCGGCTTTGCTGATGATGGGCGCGGCGTTTTTGGCAGCGCTGGAGCAGTTTGTACCAATTACGCCCACAATCGTCTTGTCCGCAGCGATCTTCTGCGCCGCAGCCTGCCCTCCCTCGGGCGAACACTGGGAATCCTCTCCCACCAATTCGATGGGGTGGCCGAGCAGTTCGCCGCCTACATCGTCAATGGCGATTTCGATACCGCGTTTGGAGTCAATACCCAGTGTTTCGTTTGGCCCAGAGACGACCAACATGTACGCAATGCGAATGGGCTCACCGGGGCCAATTTCCACACAGCCTAACGGATCCGTACACTCATACCCTTCCGCTTCGGGCATGGGTGTAGGGGTGGGTTGTGGTTTGGGTGCTTCCGTTGGCTTCTCCATGGGCTGGGCAGCCGGTTTTGGAGTAGGCGTGGGCGTTGCCCGAGCACATGCGCTTATGATCAAAGCAACGATCATAAGCACGGAGAGGAACAGCAATGACTTCCGTTTCATGGCTCTCCTCCTCCTTCTCTCTGACTTTGTCTTGAATACCAGGCAGGGCAAAAGGGAGTTGGGGGATGATGGGATTTAGTATAATGTCAACCAAAATTTTGTCAAATAGACGCTTCGGTCAAGGGGATGTATCGCAAAAGATTTGCATAATTATACCTATGCAAATTGGTGGAGCAGTTATCTCAACAGATAATATAAAATCAAGCGTGGGTATCCTGAAGGACCGTGTACTTCCTCCAATTTCCCGCCCGGGAACCGACGCGCAATATAATCCACAATGTACCGTTCGCTATCGAAGGCCACTATAACCCCACCTGCTTGAGCACATATCTCGGCATCTTGCTCCCATCGGCCTGGATCGATTTCCTTATCTTCCCGCCCTTGCAGAAGAAACTGGTATTCCCGTTCACTCAGGGAGTGCTCTCCTCGGACAAAGCAGGCAGAACGATTACCCAGAGTCTGTATGACGCGTGCGGCGAAATCATTCTCACCGGGGGTACTCCTTGCTTGATGTGCGTAAATCCTCCAGGTTTGCCATCCTGCCCAACACATGATACCGAGAATTACAGCAAGTACAATACCTTGCCGCCATACGTTTTCCCCCCCGATCACGGCAATTATCCATTGGACACCCAGAGCAATGGCTAAGGCGTTTGCAGGGGTGATGATCACAAGCCGTGGCCAGAAGGGAGCATCGACGGTGAGAACCGAGCCCAACGTCAACCCCAGAACGAGCCACAACGTGAGGAGCATGTTGCCCACGTGGCGGAGGCGGCCTGTTGCAACCCCTATGCCCATGAGGAAGAAGGGGGCCAGCCAGGGGGAGAGCATGGGGCGGGGCCAGCCAAATTGAGTAGAGGTGTCGCCGTAATATTGGAACGTAAGGAAGGTGCGCTGTACCTGTTCAAGAACGACTTCGCGCAGAGTGGATACCTGGTATTTGCTCAAGAGATGTTGGAATACCCCCGGATCGGCTATGGAGACGACCTGGGCGCGTGCAACATATTCGGGGAAGTAGCGAGCGGCTACGATAAGCATAGGACCAAACGTGAATAGAAAAGCCAAGGTAAAGGCCAGCAACCCCTCGCGATTTTGGCGCAGCAGGGAAGCATGAAAGATGCCCAGATACAGGAGGAAGATGACAAGTACTGGGAGTGTAAGCCGTCCTGAGAAGTACATGTTCATAGCGAAAGCTGTAAAAATACCAGATAAGAGCCAGGAGGTGGGAGAACGACGTTTCAACCCTCGCACCATGAAGAAGTAGGCCCATACCATCCACGGTACAGGGTCCATGTACGAGGGAATCCGACTGAAGTGGATGTGAACCACATCTATAGTCAACGCAGCCAGAGCCAACATCCCCACCCGTGGCGTCCACGCTTCACGTCCCAAGAGGTACACCCCCAACAACGAAGCCGTACCCGCCAGCACAGCACTTATGCGTAGCCCAAACAAGGAATCCCCAAAGAGGAGCATGGTCAGGGCTTCGTGCGCGTAACCCCACATGGGAATGGTGGCCCAGCCCAGGGAGAACCAGCCCGGGAAGTCTCCGCGCAGAATATCTCGAGCCTGAAGTCCCACGGATGCCATATCTCCATGGACCTTAAGGGGCAACGACGTGAGGTCGTAAAAGCGCAGGATAAAGCCCAATCCCAATAAAACGACTACTGTCGCGGCTTCGCCCCAGGCGATTCGCGGCCGGTACCATTGCTCGGGCGCATATGCAATTAGGAGAGTGAACACACTTAATCCCCACATGACATACACGAGCGGTGAGTTGCCCTGGGATACAAATGATCCCAGGCTTATACCGTAAAGCAGGGTGGCGATGACCAGCATCCCGTAACGCCAGGTTTGCCCCCTTCCGATGACAGTTATTTTTTCCTGGGGAAGCACACGTACAACCGCTTGAATGCCGCGCTCTCGATTGCGCAAGATACGAATGCGCACAAAGGACGGGACGGGGCTCAACCAGGAAAAGTGGGCATGTCTTACGGCACGCCACATCAGAAAAATCGTCAGCAAATCCAGGGCAATAGCCAGGCTGAAGAACGTGTCCCTTAGGGGATCGACGGGGCCTACCGTAGCGAAGAACAGACTGGCTATAGAGGCGGTAAGCAAGGCAACGAGCGTCAAGAGCACACTCCATGTACGTGAAGTGTAACTCTTACGGTCGACGTTTGGTGTCATGTTCATGGGTTGGCTCCTGAAAGCTGTGGAGATGGCCTTTTGCGCGCCACACAAGCCAGGGAAAGTCCCGGCATCATAGGCCACACAGATCGTATCACGTGTTCTACAGGGCGCAAGATCGGCACCAGGGCATCGAATAAACGAATCTGCCATATAGGGAGGCGGGAGACTCCCCATACCCGCGCGTCCAACCACCAGCCTACCATTCCGAGCACGTTAGTGGGTGTACAAAAGAGGGGAGTCAGCCCTGCGTTCTGGAGCAAGTGCAGCAAGTCGGCACGAGAATAGCGCCGGTGATGCCCTAACGCCGTGTCGAGGGCGCCGAAAATCCCAGGTTCTGCAGGGACGTAGATGAGTACGTGTCCTCCTTCCGTAAGCAGTTGAGAGGCGTTGACGAGAGCCAGGTCATCTTGAGGGATGTGTTCCAAGACGTTGAAGAAGACGATGGTGTCAAAAGGTGCATGCTCTGCCAATCGTGTAACCGTCCGACTATCGGTGATATCTCCCTGAAACGCAATAACGTGGGAAAGGTGTCCCCATTGTGCTTGTACCCAGGCTACCCCCTCTCGAACGATGTCAATGGTCACCAATTGGTCTACATTCACGAAGTATGGGGTGAACGTGCCAATGCCGCATCCAACTTCCAGCACTCGCCGTCCCACGTAGGAACGAAAATGGCTGAAGATCCAATCATTATAGCGTGATGCGCGTGTGAGCAGGTTTAAGGTATACCACAATGCCTCCGACATGAGTTTTCAACCACAGCATATGCCTGCTCAATCCACAAACCGGTATTTGATTAGCGTCCACAAGGCCTTGAAGCCGTCCTTCCAGGGGTGGATCTTTTTCCCTTCCTCGAAGTCCCGACCGCTGTAGGAGATGGGCACCTCGAACACTCGGTACCCGCGCTTGAGCACCTTGGCCGTCACCTCGGGTTCGAACTCGAAGCCGCGCGCGTGCAGGGGGATGCCCTTGATCACGTCGGCGCGGAACATCTTGTAGCACGTCTCCATGTCCGTGAGGATGGTATCGTAGAGAATGTTGGTCACCAGGTTCAGGAACTTGTTCCCCAGGTAGTGGAGAAAGAGGAAGGCGCGATGGGGGCCCAGAAAGCGGGAACCGTACACTACGTCGGCCTTTCCCTCCAACAGAGGGCGTAACAGGGAGGCGTAGTCACGCGGGTCGTACTCCAGGTCCGCATCCTGGATGACAATGTAATCCCCGGTCGCGTGCTCCAGACCGGTGCGGATAGCCGCTCCCTTGCCCTGGTTTTGCTCGTGCATGAAGACGCGAATATCCGGCCACTGCTCGGCTAGCCGGGTCAAGATCTGGCGCGTCCCATCGGTGGAGCCGTCGTCCACGACGATAATTTCCTTTTCCACGACCGTGCCCTCGATATCGACGGGAACTTCGCGCACACGCTTGAGGATTTCTTCAATGGTGGATTCCTCGTTGTACGCGGGCACGATAATCGTCAGTTTGACCATGCGCTTGCCATCCTCCCGAGTATTCCCAGAGTGCTTTCCATTATATGGGGGGAAGGGAGTGGGTGGAAATCGGAGATAGATGCCCGTTGTTGGAAGAAGGGTCTCTATCGGTAGAGGGAAATGGTTTCGGCTGCGGCCTGCTCCCACCGGAAGCGCTGCACCCGTCTCAGGCCGCGATCTCGCAGCGCGGCCGCGCGCCCCGGTTCCTGCACCACCCGGTAAATGCCCTCGGCGATGCTCTCCTCGTCCTCGGGATCGACGAGTTCCGCCGCGTCTCCCGCCACTTCCGCCAGCGCACCCCGGTTCGACGTCACGACCGGGGTGCCACAGGCCATGGCTTCCACCACCGGGAGGCCAAAGCCCTCATACAGGGAGGGAAAAACGAACACGTCCGCCAAGTTGTACAGCCGCACCAAATCGTCGTCGGAGAGGTAGCCGAGGAAACGCACGTCGTGAGTGAGGCCCAACCGTTCCACGGCGGCGAAGATGGTGTCCTCCTTCCAGCCACGTTGCCCCACCAGGAGGAGTTTGTGGGAAATGCGGCGTTCCTGTCTGAGGCGGGCAAAGGCGCGTAACAAGCGCACCAGGTTCTTGCGCGGCTCGATGGTGCCCACGTAGAGGATGAAGCGCGCGGGCAGGTGAAGGCGCGCTCGCACTTCATCCACCCAGGTTCCGTAAGGAAGGGGACGGAAGTGAGGGGCCGGCGCTTCGTAAATGACGTGGACATTTTCAGGAGGGAGGCTGAGGACGCGCACGATATCCCGCTTGGCGCTGTGGGAGACGGCAATGACGGCCGCGGCCCGTTTGGCAACGAGGGGAATGAACGGACGCATGGCGAGCAAACGACGAGAGTAATGGTACTGGGGATAGAGCCACAGGCTGGCGTCGTGGATGGTCACCACGTAAGGGCAGGGCGACCACAGGGGGGCCACACTGTTCGTGAAGTGGCAGATGTCCACGCCCGCACGCGTCAACTGGCGCGGCAGCACGACCTGCATCCAGACGGTCTTGTTCATCGGGCGCGACGGGGCCACGTTGACCTGGATGCCGGGGCGGTGGCCGTTGGCCCACAGCGCGCGACTATGGGCCAACGCCAGCACCTCTCCCTCCCACAGGGGCAAGAGGTGCGCGTACAACTGGGTTGTATAGGTGCCCACGCCCGTGCGCGGGCTGCAAAGCGGCGTGACGTCAAATCCGAGTCGCATGGTTCGCCATTGGTTTAGGACGATAGACGGTGGATGATGGATGATGATCACCAATCGTCCACCGTCCATGGTCTATCGTCAACCCATATTTTGAGGGTGCCAGCGCCAGTCCGGTGATCATCCAGAACGGCAACAGGGTGGGGAGGAACTCGTAGAAGTAGTCGAACAGGCCGTGGGTGAACCAGGCGACCAGGGCCGCGGTGAGTCCCAGTTGCCAGAGGCGGGCCGCGCGTGTGTTCGATTCGAGTTCGCGCCAGCGTTGCCACAGGGCCCGCCCCAGCGCCAGCACGAACCAGAGGAACACTCCAAGCCCCAGCACGCCCGTGTCTGCCAACCACTCCAGGTACAGGTTGTTGGCGTGGATGCCCCTGTCCCAGCGGTCGACGCCCGCGTACGTGCCGTACACGAGACGAAAGTTGTCCGGTCCCACGCCCAGGAGAGGGCGAGCCCGGGCCATGCGCAAGGCGGTGCGCCACAGGGTCAGGCGGCCTGGGGTGGGGACTTGCAAGCGCACGTCGGTGGGAGGGGCCGAGGAAGGCAGTTGTGGCTGGGCGACGGGCGTCCCTTCGACAATGAGCCGGGTGTGGGGTGTGGCGTTGCCCTTCCAACTGAACCAGGTGACCGCATGTTGCACCATGTCCCAGGCGACGATGTAGCGTCCGGGCATGGGGGGCGCGACCACCGTCGCGGAGAGGGCTACCTGTTCGCCCGGGGGTACGGTGTGAGGTAGGGGCGTGCGCGCGCCGTCATATGTGACCGGACGCCCATTTTCTTCATATAGGTGATAGGAGAGGGCAAAGGGGTAGTCGCCATCGGGCACCCACGCGCGCAGGCCGGTATTGCGCGCGTGCACCGTAACGCGAACGGTCTCTCCTGGGCGGGCACGGATTTCATCGGGAACCACGTACTCCGCCTGATACCAGTAGCGCTCCGTCTCACTCACCAGGCGCAGGGCCACCGCAGGACGCACAGCGTACGTGAGGAGGACGGTTCCCACCATCAGGCCCAGCACGCCCATGCCCGCGTACGCCCACACGCGCTCTCGCGTCCATGCCATCATGCCGGTGACGACGAGCGCAGCGGTCAGGGCGATGATGCCGGCGCGACTCAGCGTCAGCACTTGGGCGGCAATCATCATGACCAGGCCCCCTGCCAAGAGTAGGAGCGTGGCGAGACGAAACGATGTCCGCAGGCGGGAGGCGGGGCGCGGTGGCCCTATGCGCGTGGCAACCCACGCCAGCATAAGGGGGATGGTCAGTTCCAGCACCATGGAGGTGATGGTCGCGTAGACCAGGGTGGAGGTCAGGCGGACGATGTCGCCCACGCGCGTGGGCGAAGGCCGAAACTGGGTCGTCCATTTCACCGCCCACGCCCAGCCTGCCAGTTCTCCCAGGCCGAAAAGGGCAACCGTCGCTCCGGCCAGGGCCAGCCCGCGAGCAGTCCACCTGCGATAGCGTTCATCTTGCGCCAGGTCGAAGGTCATCCACCCCACCAGCACACCACCCACCATGCGACTGGTGAACTTCCAGGCATCGGCCTGGTGACTGGGGGCCTGGGCCGCAGAAAGCGCGAGCACGATCAGCCATGCCAGGACGGGCCAGCGTAGGGAGCGGGGTACGGCGGGCCATCGGCGGG
>JALWHQ010000081.1 GCA_026983525.1 Anaerolineae bacterium
GGCCCACGGTGCGTCGGCTGCGGGAAGAGGATTGGCACGAAACCTGGAAGAAGCACTTCACCCCCCTGCGGGTGGGGCGCGTGCTCATTGTGCCCACCTGGGCCGAACACGTGGATGCCCGTCCCGACGACACCGTCGTCCTCCTGGAACCCGGCATGGCCTTCGGTACGGGCTTGCACCCGACCACCCGCCTGGCCCTTCGGCTCCTGCAGCAGTTCCTGCGTCCGGGAATGCGAGTTTTGGACGTGGGCACGGGCACGGGCATTCTGGCCATTGCCGCGGCCAAACTGGGGGCCGCGCAGGTCACCGCGACCGACATCGACCCGCTGGCGGTGAAGGCCGCGCGCGAGAACGTCACCCGCAACGACGTGGCCGACCGCATCGACGTGCGCGAGGCCTCATTGCCCACGGACGAGCCCCCTTTCGACCTGGTGGTCGTGAACATCCTCCACCACGTGATCCTCAACTTGCTGGATCAAGGGCTTTGGAGATACGTGCGTCGTGGCGGCCACCTGCTCCTTTCGGGCATTGTGCTGCCCCACGAGACAGAGATTCTGCTGGCCGTCAGCGCGCGAGGGGGGCACATCGTGCAGCGGCTGCAGGAGGAGGACTGGGTGGCCCTGGCCGTCCAGCGTGAGGAGCCACGGTGACAGAGCCCCGCTTTTTCGTGCCCAAGGACGCCATCCACGGGGAACGGGTAACGTTCTCTCCCGAGCAGAGTCGCCAGATCGCGCGCGTGTTGCGCCTCCTCCCCGGCCACGCCGTCTACGCCCTGGACAACCGCGGGTACATCTACACCGTGCGGCTGGAACACGTGCACCCACGTGAGGTCTGGGGGCGGATAGTGGATGTGCAGGAGGCAATGGGGGAACCGCCCCTGCACATCGCCCTCTACCTGGCCCTTCTCAAGGGGGAGAAAATGGACTGGGCCCTGCAGAAAGGCACGGAGGTGGGCGTCTCCGCGTTTGTGCCCATGCTCACCGCGCGCACGGTCGTGCGGCGCACTGAAAAGAAGGCGCGCTGGGCGCGGATCCTGCAAGAGGCCGCGGAGCAATGTGGTCGCACGCGCATCCCCGCTCTGCACGAGATTGTGACGTTTGCCCAGGCCCTCACACATGTGCGAGAATATGACGCGGCTCTACTGGCCCACAATGACGATGACATCCCCTGCCTGCGCGAAGGTATTGCGTCGATCCATCCTGCGCCACAACGCGTTGCGCTCTTCGTTGGGCCAGAGGGGGGATTTTCAGAGACCGAAGTGGAGCAGGCACGAGCACAGGGCGTGATTCTTGTTCACCTGGGGCCGCGTGTGCTGCGCGCGGAAACGGCCGCTATCCTATTTCCAACCCTTATCCTGCACCACTGGGGCGACCTTGGGTGAAACGTTTGGCAAGAACGTGCATCAGATGAAGAGTGGTGAGCAAGCATTGACGATTCACACGTAAGGAGGCGAGCACCATGTCCGAAAAGGTGGAAAACGTCATCATCATCGGGAGCGGCCCGGCAGGATTTACGGCCGGCATCTATACGGCTCGCGCGAACCTGGAGCCCATTCTCTTTACTGGCCACGAAATCGGCGGCCAGATTAGCCTCACCTATGAGGTGGAAAACTACCCCGGCTTCCCTGAACCCATTTCGGGCGCGGAACTGGTCGAGCGGTTCCAAAAGCAGGCGGAACGGTTTGGCACGCGCCTGCAATACGAACTGGTCACCGAAGTCGACTTCAAGACCTGGCCCTTTGTCGTAAAGTCGGAAATGGGGACGGAGTACCGGGCCAAGGCGGTCATCGTTGCCACCGGCGCCACCCCGCGCAAACTGCAAGTGCCGGGCGAACAGGAGTATACGGGCAGGGGCGTGAGTTACTGCGCCACCTGTGACGGCTTTTTCTTCACGGATAAGCGCGTCATCGTGGTCGGCGGTGGCGACAGCGCCATGGAGGAGGGCATCTTCCTGACCCGCTTCGCCAAGGAGGTCTTCATCGTCCACCGACGCGATCAACTGCGGGCCAGCAAGATCCTGCAGCAGCGGGCGTTCAGCAACGAGAAAATCGATTTCATCTGGAACACAGTGGTCGAGGAAATCCTGGGCGACGACCAAAAGGTCACGGGTGTGCGCCTGCGCAACGTGAAGACGGGTGAGGTGACGGAATTCCCCACCGACGGCGTCTTCATCTTCATCGGCCATGATCCCAACTCCGCGCTCTTCCAGGGCCAACTGGCAATGGACGAGCGGGGCTATCTGATCGTGGACAGGTACCAGCACACCAGTGTACCGGGCGTGTTTGCCGCGGGTGAAGTCGCGGACCACCGCTACCGCCAGGTCTCCACATCGGTGGGACAGGGCGCGGCCGCGGCCATGGAAACGGAGCGCTTCCTGGCCGAAGTCGAGGACAAGGGCTACCAGGAAGTGGCGCGAGAAATGCTGGGCGAGCCCGCTCCGCTACGCGTCTAAGACGAGTCGTCAAGCCGATGGGGAAGCACCGGGCGATTGCTCCGGGCTTCCCCATTCCCGTTGCTTTAGTTCGGAGGACACACATGCGAAGGGCTCTGGCTATCGGTCTCGCTCTGATGTTCCTTGTGATGATAGCGTGCGCGGGCCCTTCCTCATCCCCACCGCCCACGCCGCCAGCGACGATGGAGTTGACCAGCCCGGCCTTTGGTGACGGGGAAATGATTCCCCCTCGCTACACCTGCGACGGGGAAGACGTATCCCCACCCCTCCAGTGGAAGGACGTTCCCGAGGGCACGCGCAGTTTCGCCCTCATTGTGGATGACCCCGACGCGCCCGTGGCCACTTTTGTCCACTGGGTGCTCTACAACATCCCGGCGGAACGCCGCGACCTGCCGGAGGGGGTACCACGCCAGGTGAAGGTTCCCGGCATTGGGCAGCAGGGCACCAACGACTTCAAGGACAACCGAGTAGGGTACCGCGGGCCGTGTCCACCCCCGGGCCCACCTCACCGCTACTTCTTCAAACTCTACGCGCTGGACACCCCCCTGTACGTCATCGAGGGGGCATCGGCGGCCACGGTGGAACGGGCAATGCGGGGGCACATTCTTGCCCAGGGGCAGTTGATAGGGAAGTACGGCCGACGTTGAATGAACGATAGACCAGGGTTATTGTCCATCGCCTATACGTCTAACGGTGGACGGTCACCCACTTCAGTGCGAACGTACTTGCCCCTACTCAATAAATATGCTACAGTACGGCTCGCTGACAACTGAATAGCAGGCGGTGACCTTCGGGGCAGGGTGAGCCTCCAAAGGGGGGCAATTCCCGACCGGCGGTGATGGGAACTCGGTTCCCTCAGCCCGCGAGCGGCCCTGGGGCCTTCTCATCCCAAGGGGAAGGCCGGCGGTCAGTGACCGCACCGGGGTGTCAGCAGATCCGGTGAAATTCCGGAGCCGACGGTATAGTCCGGATGGGAGAAGGTTGGCCGCGCGAAGGTGTGGACACCGTGTGGTCGCGACTTTGTTCCGCCCACGACGGTGCTCATGGCGCGTGCCCCGACGGTCATACCGCGGGGCTTTTTTCGTGCACAACGGCCCGCGGTATGACGTCTGTTGGCCGCGCGCCCACGGCCACCCATCGCCAGAGGGATGTGGCCGAAAGCCGCCCACGCGTGGGTGAACTCGCGTCGGGCGAATAACCCATTGGATCGCGCGCAGGCCCCGAAGGAGAGTAACACTCCTTCGGGGCTTTTTTATTGGCGTACATTCTGTTTTCGACTTTTGATAAACGCCTGACGGCCATGGACGAGCAAGGTGGGTGGGAAAAATTTGGACGGGCACATGTGGGGTAAAACGTTCACGGAATGGATAACGACACCGCTTCCACAGCGGGCCGGTGCGCGGCTCAGCGTGGTCGCGCGCGTCGTCGTTCCGCTGGTCGGGCTCGTGATTTTCCTTTTGGGTTGGGAAGCGCTGGTGCGCTGGCAACAGTACCCACCTTACATTCTGCCCACGCCCGCCCAGGTATGGCGCAAATTCCTTATCGCCTTGGCCGACGGCACACTCTGGCGACACACGCGCGTGACGCTCATCGAAATCGCCGGGGGACTGGCCCTGGGGCTGAGTGCTGCCACCGTGCTCGGTTACATTCTGGCCAAGTGTCCCTTCCTGGAGCGCATCGTGGGGCCCTATGTGGTCGCGGCCCAGGCTGTGCCTGTAGTTGCCATCGCGCCCTTGATCATCCTGTGGGCGGGGTCGGGCCTCTTCTCCAAAATTTTGGTCGCCGCCCTGACGCTCTTCTTCCCCGTCCTGGTGAACACCATGGTGGGCATCCGTTCAGTAGAGCGGGATCTGCTCGATCTGATGCGCGCGCTCAACGCCACCCGTTGGCAAATCTTTGTGAAATTGGAAATTCCCGCCGCGTTGCCTGTGCTTTTCGCCGGCCTCAAGGTGGGCACCGCGCTCTCGGTCATCGGCGCAGTCGTGGGAGAATTTGTCGCCGCCGACCAAGGGCTGGGGTTTCTCATCAACCTCACATCCCGCGGCACGCTGGACACGCCCCTTCTCTTTGTCACTCTGGGCGTTCTTGTGGCCATTGCTGTTACCATGTACACCCTCGTCGGGTGGGCAGAACGGCGTGTTCTCAGGTGGAAGAACGCATGATATGGCGTTCAACATAAAATCATTCAAGGAGGTGTTAACCCATGTATCGCCTGTCTCATCTTCTGCTCGTAGTGGTTATCTTTGCTGTCGTATTGTCTGCTTGTGCACCGGCTACGCCCCAAGTGGCAACGCCGACTCCACGCCAAGTGGTACTGGCCTTGGGGTATATTCCCAGTGTGCAATTTGCGCCCTTCTATGTTGCGCAGGATAAAGGGTTCTTTGCCGACGAGGGGCTGGAAGTCGAGTTCCGACACGGCTTTGAGACAGACTTCCTCAAACTGGTCGCCGCGGGGGAGATTCCCTTTGTGATTGCCTCGGGAGAAGAGGTCATCCTGGGGCGGGCACGCGGGCTTCCCGTCACATACGTGGCCCAGTGGTATAGCCGCTTTCCGGTAGCCATGTTTGCCCTTGAATCCTCGGGCATCAAATCTCCCAAGGATATCGAGGGGAAGACCTTGGGTGTGCCGGGCCCCTTTGGTGCCACATACATCGGGTGGAAGGCCATCGTGTACGCGGAAGGGATCGATGAAACGAAGGTGAAAGTGGAGAGCATCGGCTTCACGCAAGCCGCGGCCGTGAGCGAGGGCAAAGTGGACGCGGCCATGGACTACATTGCAAACGGTCCTGTGCGTCTGCGTCTGGCCGGAAAAGACCCCGTCGTCTTCCCTGTAGCCGATTACATCGATCTTCCATCTAACGGCCTGGTTACCAGTGAAGCTCGGTTACGAGAGGAGCCTGATCTGGTAACCGCTATGACCCGCGCTCTACTACGGGGCATCCAGTACACGCTAGATAACCCTGACGAGGCCTTCCAGATTGCACTCAAGCACGTACCCGAAGCGGGAGGCGAGCAAGAGAAAGCCAGTCGAGCCGTCTTCGATGCCTCTCTGCCGTTGTGGACGCCGCGGGAGGGACGTAAGTTAGGACATACCGATCCCGAGGTGTGGCAACAGGCAGAGGAATTCATGCGTGAGATGGGGCTTTTGGATACACACGTAGATATTACCGACATCGCGACGAACGACTTCGTCAAGCGCGCCGGATTCTAATCTAAGTGTGCAAATGCTAAGTGTTCAACAGACGATGTAATTGATGGGAGACGATGGACGATGGACGGTAGTCATAAACCGTTGCCCACCGTCCATCGTCTATCGTCCATTTGGAGTTGGGCATGAATGCCACTCCCTTTTTACGCATTGAAAAAGTCAGTCACCGATTCGAGGACGCTCACCCCGTGTGGGCACTGCGGGAGGTGAGCCTGACCGCGAGCGAGGGGGAGTTCGTCGCCCTGGTTGGGCCTTCTGGATGTGGTAAGAGTACCCTGTTGCGCATCGTGGCCGGACTCATCCGCCCTGCCAAGGGGCAGGTTTGGGTAGAGGGGAATCCATTGAGCGGCCCCCGTCCCGATGTGGGCATGGTCTTTCAGCACGCCAACCTGATGCCCTGGCGAACGGTGATCGCCAATGTGCGCCTTCCCCTGGAAATCATGGGCATCCCCCGAGCCGAGGCCGATGCTCGGGCGCGAGAATTCATCCACCTGGTGGGGCTCGTCAAGTTCGAGAACGCGTACCCGCACCAACTCTCCGGGGGCATGCAACAGCGCGTGGCCCTGGCTCGCGCGCTCGTTCACAACCCGCGCCTGCTCCTGTTGGACGAACCCTTTGCCGCCCTCGACGCGCTCACGCGCGAGCGCATGAACCTGGAACTGCTCCGCATCTGGCACTACCGACAAACCGCGCTCATGGTCACTCACAGCATCCCCGAAGCCGTGTTCATTGCCGACCGCGTCCTGGTGATGACCCCGCGGCCGGGCCACATTGCCGGCGAAGTGAAGATAACCCTCCCGCGCCCGCGCACTCTGGATATGATGGCCTGGCCGGAGTTTGGGCAACTCGCCCAGCACGTGCGGGACATGGTATCTCAAACGCAGAATGGTGGGGACTAATCCGTATAGACACACGACGGCCGCCGCACATCACATGCATTCCCCACTTAAGCAAAAAGCCCCCCCCAGGGCAACGAGCCCAACCCTCTATCGTCCATGCTCCATCGTCCACCGTTCTTTCTAAACGCCGGTAATACGAATGCCAGCGCCGCGCGCCTTGTACCGCTTGTTGATATAAATGAGAACAGGGGTCAGTCCCTCCACGACCACGGCGTTTGCCAATGGACCTGCATCGATGCCGCGCATACCCGCGGCCTCTACCAGTTGGATAGCGACAGCCTTGGCCTCATCATCATCGCCGCACACAAGCACATCACAGTCAATGGGGTGATCGGGATCGGCTAAGTGGGCCGCCGCGATGTTCTGAAACGCGCACACGACGCGTACCTCGGGCCCCAGAAACGCCTGAGCTTCTTCTGTCGCTGAGCGGCCTTCCGGTATGTGGACGACCGTCACCTTCGGAGGCTTCAGGGGTACTGTGACGTCCACCAGGACTTTACCCCGCACCGCATCCTTTATGTCGGCCAAAATAGCCTTGTGCGCGCTGTAGGGAACCGTCAGCACCACGACGTCGGCCTCAGCAGCGGCCTGCACATTGCTGGTACCGCGAATAGTGCTCACGCCCG
>JALWHQ010000082.1 GCA_026983525.1 Anaerolineae bacterium
GCGCTCCGTAGCGGATGCGCACCCGACCGCCACAGCCCCGTCCAATACCTCGTCCTCAACGTGGGCCGGGTGCGCATCCGCTACGGAGCGCGGCCCAAGGCCGTCATGGACAGCGAGGGCGCTTTCTACTTTCGGGAGGAGGAGTTGCACATTGAGGCGAACGGTCAGGCCTACCCTATAGAGGGGGCCGTGCTGGGTCTGTGGATGGCCCTGCGCGAACTCGAGGTTCTGGCAGAACTGGCTCGCGAGGTGGATCCTCCCGCGCTGGCCCTACGCGATGGTTCCCTGATCTTCTGGCCATTGCAAAGTGAGGAGACCCCCTTGCAGGACTATTTCCTCCCCCGCATTCGGCGTGCTCTACGCACGTTTCACGACCTGGGCATCCCTGTTGCCAGTTACATCTCGTACCCCGGCGCGCGGGATCTGGTGAACGCCATCCGTGTGTGGTTGTGTGGACACTGCACGCGCGCGAACCAGTGCGGCCGGTGTGAGGACTGTCGGCCCGAGGATCGGGAGTTGTGCGCCTGGCTTCGCCCGGTGCGCGACCGCCGACTGCTCGAGGGGGTGCTGGAGCCCGGTCAACGAAGCGCGATATTCGAGAGCACGTCCGCCATTCTGACGAAATATGCCGACCCCGACGGCGTGGATCATCGCGTGCTCTTTTTCTACGTGAACACCGGAGGGGAGATCGCGCGCGTGGAGGCACCAGCCTGGGTGATGGAAGACGCTGCCTATCGTGACCTGGTGCACGCGCTGGTTATCGACCAATGCCGCCGAGGACAAGGATATCCTCCTGCGCTGCAAGAGGCCCACGAGCAGGCCGTCATCACCCACGACGAGCGTCAGATGGTCGAACACCTGGTGGAACAAGCCCTGGCCCACTTGGGGATCTCTTACCGCCGTTCGCTCAAGGATTGGAGCAAACGCGTGCGCGGGGTGTAGATGGATGGCCGGAGACCGAGATTGGAGATGGGGAGGGAAATGATGGACGTGGTGCCCATTGGGGAGATTATCGAGACGAGCAGTGTGGCCGTCGTAGCCCAGAGGCTGCAGCGGGAGGAAGAAGAGGCCCCCGCGTATCCCCCCCAGCCGCCCCCCCTGGGCGCGCTGGTGCGGGCGCGCCTGGCCGAGGGGGGACAGGCCTTCGCGGTGGTGGCTTTCGGCACGACCACCGGCTATGACCCCGGACGCCTGGCCGTGGTGCGCACGCACGAGAACATCGTGGACGAGGCGGTGTACCGGGAACATCCTCACCTGGTGGGCGTGCTGCGCACTCAGTTCTCCGCCCTCCTGGTCGGCTATGAGGACGAGAACGGCCGGCTCTTCCGTCATCTCCCACCTCAGCCGCCTCCCCTGCACTATGCTGTGTACCCATGCCCACCGGAATTGACCGTCCGCTTTGCCGAGGACTTGCGCTATCTGCGCCTCTTGGTGAACGCTTCAGGGCCTGTGCCCGCGGAGCAATTGATCGCCGCCCATTTGCGCGATGTCTATCGGGCCAGTGGGGAAGACGCGCTTTGGCTGGAACGGGCCGCCCGCTACGTGGCGAACTTGCTCAAGCGCAACTACGACCAGTTGCGGGGAGCGTTAGAAGCCCTCGAGATGTAGGGGACGACCTCGCCGAGGGAAAGCACGAGGGAAGAGGGGCGCACCATTAACGGGTGCCGGGCTCCCGAAGTCTAGCCGACTTCGGGAGCCCGGCACCCGAATCGACAACAGGGCGCCCCCACGTTTGGTAGGTGTTCGGCTTATCTATTCCCTGCTATGACTCCTCACCCGCGGACTTCACTATGTCGCTCCCCAACTTGAGTAATTCCGCGGGCACAATCCACTTGCTGGCGTTGCTCGCGCCCAGCGCCTTCAGCACGTCCATGTATTGCAGGGTCATGGTGTTGGGATCGACAACGCGGGCCACTTCCGTAATCTTCTGCAGGGCAATGGCGAAGCCCTCTGCCCGCAAAATCTGCGCCTGGCGTTCACCCTCCGCCTGGAGAATGGCCGACTGCTTCGCGCCCTCCGCCCGCAAGATCGCGGCCTGCTTCTCGCCATCCGCCACCTTGATGGCCGCCTCGCGCTGACCGTCGGCCTCGGTGACCATGGCGCGGCGGTTGCGCTCCGCGGACATCTGGCGGTTCATGGCTTCCTGGATTTCCCGTGGGGGGACGATCTCGCGAATCTCCACGCTGGTGATCTTCACCCCCCAGCGCTCGGTCACCTCGTCCAGTTTGGTACGCAAGATTTCGTTGATTTGCTCACGGCGGGCCAGCACATCGTCCAGCAGAATGTCGCCGATGACCGCGCGCAGTGTGGTCGTGGCAATGCCCACGGCCGCGCTGATGAAGTCACCCACCTGCACCACGCTGGCTACGGGATCGATGACCCGCCAGTAGATGAGGAAGTCAATGTCAATAGGCGCGTTGTCCTTGGTGATAGCCGTCTGCTGGGGAATTTCCCGGAACTGTTCTCGCAAATCGACCTTACGGGCCTTGTCGATAAAGGGCAAGAGGAAGACAATGCCCGGCCCTTTGGCCCCGATCACGCGCCCCAGTCGGAAGACGACCAGCCGTTCATACTCGGGCACAATGCGAATCATCTGCAAGAGCATGACAAGCACAAACAGGGCGAAAAAGATGGTGACGATCAGTCCTCCCATGGTGGCTCCTCCTTTGTTGGGTATTGGGTATCAGGTATTGGGTATTGGGTATTGGAAGTAGGGATGGACGACTGCCGATACCCGATATCTGATACCTGATCTCCAATCTCTACTCCCCCACTTCCTCTACCACCAGATGCAACCCGCGGATGCCTATGACCTTCACGCGCGCCCCTTTGGGAATTGGCCCGTCCACGGCTTCCGCGCTCCACTCCTCATCCGCAACATACACGACGCCCCGCGGGTTCAGATCGGTACGGGCTTCCCCCACCATGCCCGGGCGCACGCGCGCGCCCGTCCGCACGGGCTGGAGTTGGGCCACCAGGCCCACGGACGTGAGCACCCAGAAGAGTACCAGGGTCACCCCGCTCACCAGGAAGACCAGCCAGCGGGAAACGCGCGCCGCTTCCTCGGTCGTGCGGAAGAGGAACAGCGAACCGATGGTGAGCAGCACCGTCGCTACCAAGGCCAGGACACCGTGACTCGCCACCTTGATTTCCAGCAGGTAAAGGACAACGGCAGCGAGGATGAGCGCCAGTGCTGCCACGTTCGTGGGCAACTGAAATAGCCCGATGGCGGCCAACGTCAAGCAGGCAATGGCCAATCCCTCGGCAATGCCCGTGCCGGGCGCGGCCCACGCGGCAATGACGGCCCATATGCCGAGGATGAGCAGGGTATACGTGACGTTCGGGTTCAGCAGCCAGTGCCAAAGCGTCTCGGGCACGGTGAAGGGCATGGAACACCTCCGAAGCGCACAATGGAGAACACGTCGTTCCTAACGGGCTAATGGCTTTTCTCGAGGGCTTTCCCCACCCCCAATATCTCCTCCAGTTCCCCGAGCAGGCGCTCCTTATCCCACTCGGGCAACGGACGGGCAAAGTCGGGCAGGGGCGTGTCGGGCCCCTCGGCGTCCAGCCAGGCTTCAATTTCCTCACGACGTTGTCGCACCTCGGCCACAGTGGCTTCCAGCCACAGGCGCACGTCCTGATATTCGGCCAACTCTCGTTTCTGATGCTCCAGCAAGCGTTCGTATGTAACCGCCTGGTCATCCATGGCGCGCACCCTGTGACGGGCCATGTGGGCCAAGTCTTCCTTGCCTTCTTCCAGAAAACGCTGGGCGTTCGCCTCCCACACGGCTCTCTGGCGTTCCAGGTGACGCTGAGCCCGATGCAAGGTATGGATCATGGTGTGGATGGTCTCGCACACGTCCTGGAGGACGGCCACATAATCCTCCAGGGCGTCCACATACAGGCGCAACAAGCGAAGGTCTCTGTGCTGGCACGCATGCCACAGCACGAACCGCGTGGGAAATTCACCCAAGCGGCGCGCACTACTCAGCAGTTCCATTGGAGGCCTCCTGTCCACTTCTTTTTGGCGCCATTTGGAAGGGTTGCTGTGAGTGAAAGGGAAAACGCTTACGGCGCACAACAGAGATTCCCGGCGTTTTCCCTCAGGGCATCACCCTGCCTTCATTTTATCGCCAGTGGGGGGGATATTCCCGACAGAGAGTGGACAGGAACCTGACACTTCAGCGGGAGAGGAAGGGGAGATGGCCGCGCGGGGGAAGTCGCACCCGAAACGTGTACACATCCTCGGCGGATTTCCCAAGCGCATCGCGGGCGCGAATGAGCAGGGTGTACATCCCCGTCTCCGTGAGCGTGATCGTGTACGTGAGCACGTGTACAGGCTCGCCCATGAAGATCGTGTAACGACGCGCGGGAGCGTTGGCCTTCACCACGCCGATCTCCAGGTCGCGCAGGCCGATGCCTACATCCGAAGCGTGGACGACGATGGTGGCCGGAAGGGTTTCCTGCCGCCAGGGGAGAACGCGCAAAACGGGTGGCGTCACATCCACGGAAAGGGTGAGCGGCTCACTCGTGGCCCGGTACGCGAAGGTATCCTCACCCCGCACCTGCACCCGTACGTCCTTTCCCTCGGGCAAGTGATTGGTGGGTAACAGCGCTTCTGCCGTGCGCGTGTTCACGAGTGTGCCGAGCATGGGATGCCAGGGTGACCAAGGGCCCCCACCTCGCGCGTACCGAAAGGCAAACGTCGTCGGATTGGGCGGGGAGACGGCTGTGGTTATTCGCCAGGTCAGGGTGAGTGGGTTCGAGATCCAGCCGTTGATGGTGGGAGGCACGAACCCCAGAGGACGATCGGGCACATGCAATGTAACAGAGAGGGGCACGTCCGCGGCGACAACCCCTGAGCGCGTGGTCGCCTTCGCTATCAAGGTGTGGACACCGTTGCTCTCGGGCACGATCCAGCGGGAGGTTTCCTCCCACACCTGGGGCAGGGTGGTGACCAGGACGCGATCCACCCGCAGGGTGACTTTCCCGGTCGTGTGCACGCGAAATTCGACACGGCGTGGGGTTTCCCTTGGGAACAGGTAGAAGTCCACGGGAAACTCCCGATAACGCCCTCCACCGGGGAACTCAATACCTCGCAACGCGCGCAGGCCCAACAACGTGCGCCCCTCGTCATCGACAACGTCGAGGAAGGCGACCACCTCGGGCGAGGACGCCTCATCCACCCAGAGGCGGAACCAGGCCCGATACGCGCGGTCGGGCTCCAGGGCATCCGTGTAGGGCCCGTACAGAATGGCAGGAGCGTGTCCCTTTGGATGTTCCCAGGCCCATCCGTCCAAAGCTTGCCCGTCCGTGACCACGTGCCCGGCTCCAGGGGGCGAAACCCGGAAATCACCTTCCTCCCAAAGCCAATTGTCGCTGACCCCAAGAGCAAAGGGCATCGTCAGGGGCATTTGCGCATTCACCGTAAACGGTAGCCGCTTGTCGACCGTTTCGCTTACCGTTTGTAGACTCACGGTAAGGGGGCGCAGATCACGCCAGACAATAGCCTGCCCCAAGGTGCTGGAGATTCCCGCTGTGTCCACAATGGAAGCGGAGAGGGTAATCGGGCGCGTGGAGGTCAGGGTCTCATCGGGAATCCACACGCCCAGGAAGGGCGTAATCGGCCCCGTACGGGTGAGCACAACACGTTCGGCATCGTCCACTTGGGCAGTCACCGTGATGGCCGCGAGGGGACGGGGCGAAGCGAGAAAAGCGTAAAGGGGATATCCCCGTCCCAGGGTCATGTTCTCCAGTTCCGGGGGAAGCAGCGTCCCCACGGCTGTTGGGGATTGGGGGGGAATGGTGAGGGTTGTGCCGGGATAGTAGTGAGCAAGGATCTGGTATGCGTTCCACCCGCGCACTGCCCACCCCTTTGCGCCGTACTGGGAGAGCCCCAGGCCGTGGCCGCTGCGTGGTCGGCCCAATCCGACGGGGTCGGGCACGGGCGCGATGTAAGGGAGTCTCCAGGGATCGTCCAGGGTGGGGTGGCCGTTTTGGGCACTGTAGAAGGCCAGGATCGGGCGTCCATCGAAGGTAATGGCCTGGCCTTCGGTCGCGGCCACGGCCGCGTCACTGCGCGGGTGCCGCGTGTCGCACATGACCTGGAAATTGCTCCAGTCGGAAACGTCCCAGTCGGGACGCGCCCGGAGGACATGGTACCAGGCGTAGGTGCGGACGGCAATGGCCTGGGCTTTGAGGGCCTCCATTGGCCAGAGCGCGGGCATTTCCGCGGGCACGACCCGAGCAACATACTCCTCGAAAGGAATGACGTCAACCCGTCCCGGTGGCACATCGCGGCACGTGTTGCGAGGATCGTGGTAGACCCGAATGACCGGTGGAGGGAGAAGGGAACCCTGCCCAATCTCCAATCTCCAATCTCTACTCTCTGAGACTGGAGATTGGAGATTGGAGATTGAGGGGAGGCAGGTAGGTGGAGAAGATGTGATGATGTCGCGGGTGGTCAGGTCGATGGTGATGTGTGAGGCGCAGGCTGCGGTAGCCGCGCCCGCGGGTGTCCACATGAAGGAGACGCGCGTCCCCTCCTGACGAAGCGGGCTTACGTGACCGATGGTGGGCGCGCGCCACATGAGGAGCGCTTTGCCTTCTTCCCGGCCGACAACGACGGCAGAACGAAGACCCGCTTCCCGCACGACATGGGCCTGGGGCGTGGGCGGAGCCACGCGCGCGCGGCCTTGCACGGTGCTATGCCACAGGGTGAGTAACGTCACCGCGAAAGCGAGGGCTACAAGAACGCGAGGGGCGCGACTTCGCCAGGACAGGGCACGTCCGGCCCGTGCTCTCCCTTCGCCTTGTCCCGTTATTTCTCCACCAGAGGGAGCCATGTGTGTAGCACCGATACCCGATCCCCAAAGTACACGTACGTGGTCTGGCCCGCGCGCACCTCGACCGTCTGTATGTTCCACGTGGTATCCCGGTAGCCCGGTGGGTTTTGCTCCTCCACCAGGTACACGCTGGGCACAAGTCCAACAAAGGAGAACTCACCGCTCTCCGTCGTTGTGTACGACCGGAGCAGGTTCCCCCCTTGAATAAGGCGAATTCGCGCGCCCGCCAGACCCGGCTCGCCCTTATCCAGGGCGCCGTTTTCGTTCAGGTCGTGGAAGACACGCCCCACAATGGCCCCCACTGTGGGCGTGGGGATGGGGGTAGGGGTAGGCGT
>JALWHQ010000083.1 GCA_026983525.1 Anaerolineae bacterium
TGGTATTATCCCTATGGGGAGGCTCGGAGCGGCTGGGGGAGCGTGCCCACGCCCTACCGCTTCACGGGCCAGCGGTGGGATGGGGTCATCAAGCTGAACGACTACAACGCGCGCTACTACGACCCGGCCATCGGGCGCTTCATCCAGCCGGACACGATTGTGCCGGAGCCGGGGAACCCGCAGAGCCTGAACCGCTATTCGTACGTGAACAACAACCCGGTGAAGTACACCGATCCGAGCGGGCATTGGGTAGAGACTTTATGGGACATTGCCAACATCGTGTGGGATATCCACGAGGTTCGTCGGAATCCCCGCTCCCTGGCGAACTGGGGTGCCCTGGCGCTGGATGTGGGGGCTGCGGTGGTACCTCTGGTGCCCGATGGCGTGGGAATGCCTGTTCGGGAAAGTCTCGCCGAGTATTTGAACGTTTGGTAAGTTCCAAGGAGGTGTGAGGGGGGTGGCTTATGAGCCATTTATACGACGAAGAAGACATAACTGAAGGCGATACCAGCATAGAGCACAACTTAATCACTCACTACCGTACACATTTGCTCTCTCCTAAACATTCAAGCCGTCAGGGGGACAGGTAAGGTGGGCAAGAGGCCCTTTGGGATGGGGAAACCTTCCTTCAAGCAGTAGGACAGGAGGCGCAGGCCCAACTGAAAGAGGCTCAAATCACAGCGGTCAGTTCGATGGATACGACGTTGCCAGGAGGGCATCGAGGCATGGATACCCAGGTACACCGCCCAGATATAGGCCAGGGCCGTGGCGATGAGCAGACGGGCCAGGCGTTCGGGCCTATTCAGGTGACTGGCGTGGATGTGAAAGCCGCGTGTTTTCTGGTCCGAGAAGAGGGTTTCGATAAGGGCTCGTTTCTCGTACAGGGCCACGGCCTCTTCCGGCGAGGCAAGGTTGGCGAGGAGATAAATAGGGTCTTTTTCGCCCTCCTCCCAGCAGCCGATGATCATGAGGGGGCCATACTCCCGGGCGGTGAAGCGGGCATCGGGACAATACCACCCCTGGCCCGGGGCCAATGGCACTTCACCGATGGGCACCTGATAGCCCAAGGCGGTCATCAGCAGGGAAGGGGAGGTGCGACACACATACTGCCAGCCCTGGGCCTCAATGGTGGCCAACCAGTCTATCCCATCGAACTCTCCATCGCCGAGAATATAGACAGTGGCGCCCGACGGGATAAGGGGAATGACCTGGGCCAACAGGGCACAATGCATGGCCTCGGGGAAATGGCCCTTGGAGCGATGTTCCACCACCCAGGCCAGGGGCAGGGCGCGGTGCCCGTAGACTACGCTGACCATCAACGCCATACAGCCGCGGCCCACGGTGGTGCCATCGATGACCAATATTAGGGGCTCATGGGCCAGCGCCTGGAGCAACTCCCGAGCCACCGGCAGCATGTAGGTCTCCCAGGTCACGTTCGAATTCTTCAACCAACGCCGCAGTCGCATGATGAGACTCTCCTGCAGGATGCCGTGGGCCGGCGCATGGTCGGCGACTTTGCTCAAGTG
>JALWHQ010000084.1 GCA_026983525.1 Anaerolineae bacterium
GAACTCCACCACCTCTTGCAGTTCCTGCTTCGCCTCCTCCGCGCCCGCCACATCGTCGAAGGTCACCGTCGGCTTGTCCCCCAGGTACAGCCGCGCCCGACTCTTACCAAAGGAAAAAGCCTGGTTCCCGGCTCCCTGCGCCTGGCGCATCAAAATGAAGAAGAGGAATCCCACAAAGAGCAGGGGCAAGACCATGCTGAGGACGGGCATCCAGTTTTGCCAGCCGGTGTCACCAAGCACTTGCACTTCCAGGTCACTGATGGCCTTGGGAGAGACCCCATAACTCTTCAGGGTTTCGGGAACGGTGACGCCCGGTTCGTGATAAACGACGACCTTCGAGCCATCCTTCAGTTCGACCTTCCACCGGCTGTCATCCACCTGGACGCGCTTTACGCGGCCTTCCTGCACCAGTTGGACGAAATCCGTGAGGCTGATTTCTTTAGGCGAAGGACGTGCCCCTCCCAAGGCGGAGAAGACCAACCCCGCGAGGAGGGCCAAAATCAAAATGTATATCAACCCGTTGCGTGGCATACGGCTGTTCATGTATCGTCTCTTTCCACCCGTTGTTTCTGTAATGCTGCTCCCGTTGGTGCCCCACCCTGATTGACTGACAAAACCTTGCCCTTGGGAAGCGGCTGTACGGGAAGAGTAAAGGGAGAAGGTTTTTTTCTGGGCGCCGGGCTTCGCCCGGCGCCCAGAAAAACCTCCCCTCCTCTCGCCCTCCACAACCGGTCCGTTAACGCATGAGGATTTGTCAGTCAGCCAGGTGTCCCACAAGGGGAGTTTATCATACGCGAAAGCCCTGTGTCAACGTGTGAACGCATTCCTCCGGGCTTGCGTCATGTTCCCGTCTGGAGCCAACACATCCACACCCAACCAACGCCCCAGCAGATGACCGTAGGAGAACACCCCCGTCGCCAGGGTGACGAGGCCGCCCGCTCCCCACGCGGCCAGCGCGTACCCCGGATGCCACCCCGGCGCGACCACGACCTCACCCTCACCAGGGATTGGAACATCCGGTCCGAAAGATACATCCACCCCATCCTGCACACCCGGCCGTGGGTGCCCCGAAACCTCGCGGACACGTGCTTCCCACTCCCTTATACGCTCCCTCACAACCGATTGGACGTGTGCGGCATCGTGCCACTCGCCCGTCATCATTTGCTTCAACTCCTCCAGTTCCAGGAAGAAGACCTCGCCCGTCGCGCGCAGGCGGCCGTCGGATACCCCCTCCTCCGCAGCGGCCAGGGCCCACGCCCGCGCGCCCGTCATCACCTGGGCCAGCGCCACGCGCATCGCCTCGCGGGCCTCCAGCGCGGGCCACCAGGCCGGTCGTGCATTGGACGGGGATACCGCCCAGGAAAGCACACCCCGTCGCCGCAGGGGGTCGACAAGGGGCGCGGGATTCTCGGCCCAACGGGGGGCAGCCGGCTCGAAGGGCTCCTTGCCCCACCACGGAAACGCCCGCGCCGCCGTTGCAGCCCGTTCGTCGACGGAGGAGGCCTCATCCTCCTGGGCC
>JALWHQ010000085.1 GCA_026983525.1 Anaerolineae bacterium
TTAAGTCTTTGAAAGAGTGAGTCGCACATGTTACCAAAAAGGGCTCTCCTCGACTGGCATGCCCCAGGAGGGTATCAATAGCATGAACCGGTACATTATTCTCAAGTAAAAAGTTGCGTATAAGTTTTCGGTTTGAGTTAATCGGCAGGTCAGTTAGTCCTTCAAACCTCTCCTTTAACTCTCCTGGTCGTACTTGATGCCAGTTTCCATCATCATTTAAGAAGAACACAAAATCATTCTTCATTCTATTATCGTTTGTTAGCTCCAGGACTGCCGCAGGATTTAAAGCCGCCAGGCGTACCAGTACTGCATTTCTATGCTTATGATAATTGTCTGCAATTTTTTTGGTCCAGGGATGGAGAGGTGCTATGCGAGTATGAAATTGATCCTCAGAATCTTTATCTCTGAATACAATGCATTGATCTTCTTCAAGAATTGCAGAGGGGTTAACAAATGGATTTGTTACTGAACGTATTCCTGTTAAAAACCCCTGTGCATATATTGAATATACGGTATATAAATTATGATATTCAATCCAGGCATTCTGCCCATCACCTACCCTTTTTTTTATTTTTTTAAGTTGTGACTGTAATTCCTTTAGTACCCCTGCTACATGTTCAATTTCTGGACAATATCTGGCACCAATGTATTTTTTATCTTTAATCTCTGGTACATCTGGAAGGTTTGAATTTGCATTAACAATAACTGCTACTTCCCGGCAAACTGATTTATATAAACGTCTGTAATAAGCAACAGAAAGAGAGGTGTAAAATCGACGTGCAGAACTCGTGCTCAGATAATTAGAAAATAAATACGTTGCCTGGGTTGCTTCATATTTTCCGGCTATTAATAATGTCATGTACCTCTCTAACCTTGCCAAGGTAAGCCGACTTCCAGTTTCTAATAACAAAGTCCGAATATTTTTTTTATATCCTGACACATTTTGAAAAGGAAATTCAGGAATATTCTTACCAAAAACATCCACAAGTCGATCACAAAACTTAAACATATCTGGTAAATTAAAATACTTCTCATAACATGGACGACTTTGGCTCCTGGCTGATTCATTAATATCTGTTTTTAATTTTAATGAGAATACAGGTATTAACCACTCTTTACTCGTCAAATCATAGCCAAGAGCTTCTTCAGATGACCTAAAGTGCTCCCTGTCTTTTACAACCTGCAGATTAAGTGCACGGTTTATATTACTACTTGTCGCAAAAAGGCACCTCAACAAGAGCGAAACTTCTTTATTCTTCTTATGTTCACACAATTCTTTTAGCATTTTACTAAACAAAATCAAATCCTGATCATTAAGCATTTGTGTACTCAATGGCAGAAACTGATTCTGCAACTCCATTTTTTTTGCTGCCCCACGAGCTCTTAGTGCATCATTAAATATTTGAGCGTAGGCAGGAATATCCTGGTATTTTACAAAGATGAATTCATATTGCTGTTCTATTTCTTGATGTTCAACCCCCAATTTTTCCAATTCATCTAAAGCCTC
>JALWHQ010000086.1 GCA_026983525.1 Anaerolineae bacterium
ACCGTGGCGGGCACGACCAGGTCGGCAGGTACCTGGGCTGCCTCGTCGTAGAACTGGCGAATGAACGAGGCCAGCACCTCGGCATCGTCCACATCTTCCGTTCCCTCGAGGAAGAAGGTTTCTCGACCCAGGAGTTTTCCGCGTCGGATGAAGAAGACCTGCACACAACTGGTGCCGTCGTCCCGCACCAGGGCCAGCACGTCCTCGTTGGCCGTGCCCCCGGCTACGACCTGTTGCTGGGATGCAATGTACTTGGCCGCGGCAATCTGATCGCGCAGCATGGCCGCCTTCTCGAACTGCCAGGCCTCGGCCGCGCGGTGCATCTCCGCTTCCAGTTCTGCGATGACGGCCTCCGTGTCTCCCTCGAGAAAGCGGGCCAGCCCCTCGACAATCTGGCGGTACTCTTCCTGGGATACGGCTCCGATGCAGGGCCCTGCACAGCGTTTTATGTCGTAATAGAGGCAGGCGCGCGTGTCCTGGCCGGTAATCTCACGATTGCACGTCAGGTAGGGGAAGACCCGTCGGAGTACGTCCAGGGTCTGGCGCACGGCCGAAGCACTGGCGTAGGGGCCGTAATAGCGCGCACCATCCTGCTCCATGCGCCGGGTGATGCTCACTTTCGGGAAGGGATCCTGCCAGTGAATCTTGATGTAGGGGTACGTCTTGTCGTCCTTCAGGCGGACGTTGTAGCGGGGCTGGTGGGTCTTGATGAGTTGGTTTTCCAGTACCAGAGCCTCGAGTTCGGTCTCGACGACGATCCAGTCGATGTCCGCGATCTCGCCGACGAGGCGTCGGGTGCGGGGATGGTGCTGGTTGCTCTTGTGGAAGTAGGAGCGCACGCGCGCGCGCAGGTCGATGGCCTTGCCAATGTAGATGATCTCCCCGCGGGCGTTCTTCATCAGGTAAACGCCCGGCCGTCGGGGCAGCGTGTCCAACTTGGCCTTCAGTTCGTCAGAGACCTGCACAATCGCCATGTGTCGCCGGACCCGATCTTTCTCCACCCCACCGTTCTTTTCCAAACCTCGGGACTTCGTCAAACGTCCAGGTCGTTACGATTGTACTAAACAAAGGAGAAAGGAGCAAGAGCTTCAGCCATTTCACCTCTTCCCTCGGATTATGGTACACTTTTTCCGCTATATAGATGCTTCTTGTAAGTCCAGGAGGCCCCATGTCCTCGGAACATACGCGCTGGATCGACGCGTTTTTAGACCATCTGCTCGTTCAGAAAAACTACTCACACCACACAATTCAAGCGTACACGAATGACTTGCGACAACTGGTCGAATACCTGGAAGCGGAGGTGCCGGCCTTTTCGAAAAAGGGATGGGCCGCCATCACGTACGAACATTTGCGTGACTTCCAAGGGCATTTGGTCGAGCAGGGGTATGCGGATACCTCAATAGCCCGCAAGTTGGCCAGCGTGCGCACGCTGTTTCAGTATCTCCTCCTTGAGGGTGTTATCTCCCGCGACCCCTCACGCGGCCTGGAAGGGCCTAAGGTCAGCCGCCCGCTTCCAAAAGCCATCTCGCCGGAGGAGATCGAGCGCTTACTTGATGCCCCCGCTCACGTGGAGGGCCCCATCGGGTTGCGAGATCAGGCAATTCTTGAGCTCTTGTACGCGACCGGTATGCGTGTGGGAGAACTGGCTACACTCCATATAGATGATGTCGATCTCGAGCGTAATGTAGTGCGTTGTCGAGGGAAGGGCAACAAGGAGCGAGAGGTTCCTATCCATGAAATTGCTGCCCAGAAACTCCTGGCGTATTTACAAGATGGGCGTCCTCGTCTGGTAAGCGCCCAGTATCAGACCCAGGCTTTGTTTCTTAACTTCCGTGGAACCCCCCTTACTCGCCAGGGTATTTGGTTGATTATCAAAAAATATGCGAAAATGGCAGGGATCCAGGTGAAGGTTACGCCCCATGTATTACGGCATTCGGTGGCCACGCATTTGCTTCGTAATGGGGCGAACCTGCGTGAGGTGCAGGAGCTGTTGGGCCATACTAACTTGACCACGACTCAGCGCTACACCAAAGTCGTCAACGAACACCTGCGCGAGGTTTACGACAAGACTCATCCAAGGGCATAGAAGATCCATGATGACCCCAAATATTCCTTATTCGTACTACGAAGAGGCGGCTACGTTTATACAAGAACAGACCCGACACCATCCTCAGGTAGCGATTACGTTAGGTTCGGGGTTAGCCCCCCTGGCTGAGGAGGTCGAGAATCCTGTCGTTGTTCCCTATGCTGACATCCCCCATTTCCCCCGGGCCACCGTGGAAGGACACCCGGGAAGGGTCGTATTGGGGCGATTGGCCGGTATGCCCGTGGCTGTGATGCAAGGAAGAGTCCACTATTATGAGGGATATACCCTGCCACAAGTCACGTTTTATGTGCGCGTGATGCACCTTTTGGGTGTCAAGGCTCTTATCCTAACAAATGCTGCGGGCGGAATCAATCCCGATTTTCGCGCTGGCGACCTTATGCTTATCGAGGATCACATCAACCTCCCCGGGTTGGTAGGACATAGTCCTCTGTGGGGACCCAACGAGGAGCGCTTTGGCCCTCGATTTCCCGCCATGAACAAGGCATATGACCGGGGTTTGCGCGACCTGGCCTTGGATGTGGCAGAGGAACTGGGCATTCGGTTGCAGCGCGGGGTTTACGTGGGATTGGGCGGCCCCACGTTTGAGACACCGGCCGAGGTGCGCATGTTGCGTTTGCTGGGCGGAGACGCGGTGGGCATGTCCACGGTCCACGAGACGGTGGTGGCCGTGCACGCGGGCATAAAGGTGCTGGGCATCTCCACGATTACGAACGTGGCTGTGGACACGCTTGAAGCCGAGGAGGAGGCGGACCACGAGGAGGTCCTGGAGACGGGACGGCATGTGGCCCCTCGGCTGGCCGCGCTGATCAAGGGGATCCTATCACGGTTGGCTGCTGAGCATCCCCCCTAAAGGGAGGGGCCTATGCGTATTTTGCTGGAGTTGGTTGCAGGGTATGCGGATTGGATTTATCTGGCCTGTGCATTGGCCGCGGTTTGGTATCTTCGTGTGGTGTATCTGGCGCGCAAGGAGCGGCGCGCAACCTGGTTCCCCCTTGAAAAGGAGATCGCTCTGCAACGGGTGTACGGGGCAGCCATTGTGGCTGTTACGTTGGCCTTCGTCGTGGCAGGGACGTTCTTTGCCACGACCCGATTGGTGGAGATCGTGCCGGAACCGGCGAGCGCTCCGATCTTGAGTACGCCGACCGTGGTGCTTCTGGCCACACCGACGCCTACGCCCCCTCCCCCCACGCCAACGCCGACGGTGACTCCTACTCCAAAGCCCACGCGCGCCCGGCCTACGCCCACGCCGGCCCCTCAGCCCACACCAACCCCGGCAGTTCAGGCACCGCAGTGTCCCGACCCGCGCGCGGTGATCACATCGCCGGGAGTAGGCGCGGTACTCTCAGGCCCGACGCAGATTATCGGTACGGCTCAGCATGAGATATTCCAATTCTACAAGTTGGAGTTTGGCATTGGGGATAACCCCCAGCAGTGGAGCTACTTTGATGGGCGAGAGACCCCTGTACAGAACGGAGTTTTGGGAACGTTCAACGCGGCCGCGGTGCCCAACGGAACGTACACGATTCGACTGGTGGTTGTGGACAAGACCGGCAATTATCCGCCTCCCTGCCAGGTCACGGTAATTGTGCAACATTAGGAGGGGAATCGTGCAGTTCACCGTCTGTGTGCTCCATGTTCCCGACATGAGCAAAGCCTTGGCCTTTTATCGAGATGTTTTGGACCTTCCTGTGCGATACGCCTTCGAGGAGTATGTGGAATTCGACTTAGCCCCGGCTACACTGGCCTTGCACCACACCGAGCACTCCGAAGAGAGCACCCGCGGAGTGGGACTTTTTCTCGTAGTGGACGATGTGGATGCCCTCACTGCTCGATTAGAAGAAAAAGGTCTGATGCCCACTCATCCGCCGACCGACCAGGATTTTGGCTACCGTACGGTGATGTACATGGATCCTTTCGGGAATCGCGTGGAACTGGCGACTCCATTACCACAAGTCTCATAAGCGTGATGGTGGTTATCCAGGAAGTTTCTCGAGAAGAAATCCTACAATGGCTGCCTGCCATCTTGGACATCTACGCTCAGGTGCACGGTTTGGATGCCCGAGCGATCGCCGAACGAGAAGAGATTATGCGGCGCCATTTCGGGCGACGAGGTTACCAAGGGTTCATTGCGGTGGATGGGAAACGTCTGGTGGGCTTTTCCTACGGCTATACAGGTGATCCGGGGCAGTACTGGTATGACAAGGTTTGGACTGCGATGACGCCTGAGCAGAGAAGTGCTTGGATGGAGCCCGAGCACTTCGAATTCGTGGAACTGGCCGTTCATCCAGGGTGGCAGGGACAAGGTATCGGGGGGCGGCTTCACGATCTACTCTTGGAAGGACGCCCCGAACCTGTCGCCTTGCTCACCGTTCGGGCTGACAATGCGCCGGCTCTGCGCCTGTATCGAAAGCGGGGCTGGCAGGTGGTGCTGGACGACTTTCGCTTTTCTCCTGGTGGTGAGAAGTTCCTCGTGATGGGGAAACGTTTGCTTTCATCATCCTCCCCTCTCTGTAAAGATGACTACAAGTGAGCATGGAGACATGGGGCGGGACATTTTTCTTATCGCCATGTCGGTGTTTATAGGCAGCCTTTTCATTGCGATCTCTGTTCCGCTTAATCTGAAGAGAGTGCCACCAAACAAGTGGTATGGCCTGCGCATTCCTGCCACTCTTTCTAATGAAACCGTCTGGTATGACGCGAATGCATGGATGGCGAAAGACATGCTGAAGTTGGGGGTACTTGTCATCATAGCAGGTGTTGTGTTGCACTTTACCCCCATACCGCTGTGGGGTAGAGTCCTTGTTTGGGCCGGTATCGTTGAAGGAGGAGTGATTGCTGTCCTTATTCGAAGTTGGCGGTATGCCAACAACTTGCTTAAAATGCAACAACAAGAAGGTAAGAGAGGGCAGACATCATGATCCCGGTCAGAACCCTGTCTCCATTGACGCTCCAGGAAGCATATAGGATTGGCCATTAGTCCATCTTTCACATTCATCCATGTTACAGAGAGTCCCCCAAGCATAACTTTCAGGAGACAAAAGAGAAATGAATGAACACAGCCTTTTCTTGTTGAGCATGATTCTGCACTACGGTTATTTGGGCATAATACTGTGGTCAGTGGTTTTCCCCTCAAGGCGAATCTGGCCGCCACTCCAGAAGTGGACATGGAAGTACGTAGCAATTTGGGGGTTATTCCTTAGCGCGTTTGGGGCCGACATCCTTTTGATGCTGATCGATAAAAGCGAGTTATTGCCCATTGGCAATGAAAGATATTACCTGGGAGCGCCGTTGATTGTGGTGGGGCTTTTGTTTTTAATATGGGGCGTGCGTTCTCTGGGAGTGGAGAGTTCGTCGGGAGTCGCGGGTGAGTTTGTTTCATCTGGCCCATATAAGTTTACCCGCAATCCTCAGTATCTGGGAGATATTTTTCTGTTCTTGGGTTTGATGGTGATATCAAATTCGTTTCGCGTCGCTGCGGGATTATCGTTGCTCATCTTGGCGCTTTTAATGATGCCCTTGGCTGAAGAGCCCTGGTTAGAAGAGGCTTATGGCGACACCTATAGAAAGTATAAGATGACCACACCGCGATTTTTCTGAGGACCCAACATTACGCTGAAAAACATCGTTGGAAGGCAGATTTCCACATATGGTGTTGAGATCTCGTCCAACACTTAGGCCCGCCATGTCACCCGAGAAGACCCCCCAGGCGTCACATGGACGACTGCCGATACCCGATAACTGACACCTGATCTCCCTCTCCACACCACCCGAGAAGATCCCCTATGCGTCATCCCAGCCCCCTATGCCCCCCATAGTCCCGCACAAACACATCAACTCCAGCAGGCCTCGCGCGGCCAAATATCCAGACCTTTCGGCTACACCCGCCATCCATACTTGCTCGATCCTGCGGTTTCCACGAAAATGAAGATGCGATCGCATACACCAATATCATGTCACACGATTCTGTGCTCAAATGGATAAACATCATGCCGACCATCAAGCGCATAGGGCCGTATCGTTTCTTCTTTTACGCAGGCGACCGTTCTGAGCCGCCTCACGTTCATGTTGAATGAGAGGACAAGGTAGCGAAATTCTGGCTTGGCCCTGTGCGCTTGCAGTCGAGCGGAGGATTTCGGCCTCACGAGATCCGCCGTATCCAACATCTGGTCGATGAACACGAGCAGGAGTTTCTGGAGGCTTGGCATGAATACTTTGGTGGTTGAACGTCAGGCACGCGCGGAGGCAGTGAAGGTAACGGATGAGGAACTCATCGTGGAACTGGACGATGGACGTACTATCAGTGTGCCGCTGGCCTGGTTCCCCCGATTACTGCACGGAACATCCAAAGAGCGATCGAATTGGCGTTTAATCGGGGACGGAGAAGGAATCCACTGGCCAGACCTGGACGAGGATATCGAAGTACAACATCTACTGGCGGGCATACCATCCCTGGAAAGCCCGCGCTCTTTGCAGAGATGGCTTGAAGCGCGGCGACACGAGCGTCGCGCGAAGGAGTGACGTTTCTCCTTGTGAACCATGTAAAGAAGTCTCCAAGCTATCGCTATAACGCAGTAATGCGTAAGAAGAAGCAGCATTCTCCAAATCACACCTTACGCATTACGCATCACGGATTACAAACCAGTATCCACTTAATCTCTTCGCTCAGGAGTCAGGTATGTCCAAACCGCTTACCTTCCAGGATGTCATCCAACGCTTGCATGAATTCTGGGCATCGCAGGGATGCCTGATCTGGCAGCCGTACAGTGAGAAGGTCGGCGCGGGGACGATGAACCCCGCGACCGTGCTGCGCGTCCTCGGCCCCGAACCCTGGAACGTGGGCTACGTGGAGCCGTCCTACCGCCCCGACGACGGGCGCTACGGCGAAAATCCCAACCGCATGCAGATGCACACCCAGTACCAGGTCATCCTCAAGCCCGACCCAGGCAACCCGCAGGAAATCTACCTGCAGAGCCTGGAA
>JALWHQ010000087.1 GCA_026983525.1 Anaerolineae bacterium
CGCGCGTGCGCGCGTCCGCGAGCCACACGCAACAGCGCGTACAGCCCCCACACATTCAGCAGCACAATGAGCGATGCCAGCACGCGCAGCGTATGCTCGGGCGAAAGGCCCAGTTTCAGCAGGGCGATCATGACGTAGTGGCCCAAAATATTGCTGCGTGGGGTCAGGTCGACGGTGAAATAGGTGGGGAAGGAAAAGCGCGGGTCATTGTAGTGGACGGCAATGAACGCGGCCAGCAAGTGGTTGGCCGCGTCGGTCATGGGGAGGTAGGGGAAGAGCCAGAGGGGGAGGAGGAGGGCAAGGAACAAGAGACGCAAGACGCAAGACGTACGAGGGGATAGGCAATGCGTGATGCGTGATGCGTGATGCGTAATGCATAATGCGTAATGCGTAATGCGTGATGCGTGATGTGTGGGGCGGCGCGCTGGCATTACAACTCCCCTCGGCGGAGTTGGTCGACGATGTACTCGGCCGCGCGGGTGGCCAGGGCCATGATGGTCAGCGAGGGGTTGACGGCCGCGCCCGTGACGAAGACGCTGGAATCGACGATGAACAGGTTGGGCACGTCGTGGGTCTGGTGCCAGGGATTGACCACCGAGCGGCTGGGGTCGGTGCCCATGCGACAGGTGCCCATGTAGTGACTGCTGCGGCCCGGCGCGTAGCGGGGCTCCTGGAGGAAGGTCGCGCCTGCGGCATCGGCCAGTTCCCTCATGCGCTGGATGATGGCCGCGATCATGGCCTGGTCGTTCTCGCGGGCCGCGTTGGTGATGCGCGGCGCGGGCAGGCCGTAACTGTCCTTCACTTCGGGGTCGAGTTCCACCCGATTGCGCTCGTCGGGGAGTTGCTCGCCCACCGAGCCCAGCCCGACCGTACGCCCGAACACCTCGAACAGCCGCCGCTTGTGTTCCACGCCCCAGCCTGGGATGCGACGGGCCACGGAGATGGGCCACTGCCAACCGCCGTTGATCTCCAGGGTGAAGCCGCGGGCGAAAGTGTGCTCCGCGCGCGTCTCGTAGAAGTCCTGGATGATCCCGCCCGCGGGGATGCCCTTCCACGCGTCCACCCGTTCGGGGAGCACCAGGGTGGCGAAGACAGCGATGTGTTCCATGAAGTACTTCCCCACCAGGCCCGAGGAATTGGCCAGGCCGTCGGGGAAGAGGGAGGATGTGGACATGAGCAGGAGGCGGGGAGTTTCCACCGCGTTGCCCGCCAGCGCGATGACGCGCGCCCGCTGCTCCCGCTCGCGGCCCTGGGGATCGAAGTAGCGCACGCTCCGCGCCCGCCCCTGCTCGTCCACGGTAACTTCGAAGGCCATGCACCGCTCGCGGATCTCCACGTTGCCCGTGGCCTCGGCCAGGGGAATGTAGGTGACATCCATGCTGCTCTTGGCGCGAATCTTGCAGCCCAGGCGACACGCGCCACACCCAATCGAGTTGGGCCGTCCCTTCCAGGGCACGGTGGGGATGGCGACGGGGGAGTGGGCCACGTG
>JALWHQ010000088.1 GCA_026983525.1 Anaerolineae bacterium
CTTGATTAAGAAGACGGTAGACGCGTGGGCCCCGCGATTGGAGGATTACCTTCCCGAAGGCATCCGTCGTGAGTTGGGGCTCATGTCCTTGAACGAGGCGTACCGCCAGATTCACTTTCCCGATGACGAAAAGGCCCTGCAGGCCGCGCGGCGCCGCCTGGTTTTCGACGAACTCCTCTTCCTCCAGTTGGGCATCCTGCGCCAGCGGCAGGTGTGGCGCTCGCGCCCGGGCCAGGCGCTGGAGGTGCACAAGGAGTGGTTGGACCGCTTCCTGGGACAACTTCCCTTTACCCTGACGGGCGCACAACAGCGGGCGCTGAACGAGATTCTCGAGGACATGCAGCAACCCACGCCCATGAGTCGCCTGTTGCAGGGGGACGTGGGCTCCGGCAAGACGGTGGTGGCTGCTGCGGCCATGTGGATTGCCGCGTGTAACCGTGCCCAGGCCGCGCTCATGGCTCCCACCGAAATTCTGGCGGAGCAGCACTTCCGCGGCCTCTCCAAACTGCTGGAGGGGGCGACGCTACCCGGCGGGGAGCCGCTGCGCATTGCCCTGTTGACCGGGAGCGTGCGCGGCCAGGAGCGGGAGGCAATCTTGCAAGATTTGGCCGCGGGCCGTGTGCACATCGTCGTCGGCACCCACGCACTCATCCAGGGAGGCGTGGAGTTCCACAACCTGGCGTTGGCCATCGTGGACGAGCAGCACCGCTTTGGCGTCGAGCAACGGGCTGCCCTGCGCAGCAAGGGGAAGCACCCCCACCTGTTGGTGATGAGCGCCACCCCTATTCCGCGCACTCTGGCGCTTACGGTGTATGGCGATTTGGACCTTTCCGTCATCGACGAGATGCCTCCCGGCCGCCAGCCCATTCTGACGCGGTGGCTCAAGCCCACGGAGCGCGAGCGGGCGTACGCGTTTATTCGCCGTCAGGTCGAGGCGGGCCGCCAGGCGTTCATCATCTACCCGCGCGTGGAAAGTGAAGACGACGAGGCCGCCGAGGAGAAAGCCGCGGTCAACGCTTTTCAGTTCCTGCAGAAGGAGGTCTTCCCTCGCTTGAGGCTGGGTTTGCTCCACGGCCGTATGAAGGGCGAGGAGAAGGATCGGGTGATGCGTGCTTTTGCAGCCGGAGATATCGACATCCTCGTGGCTACGTCGGTGGTGGAGGTGGGAATCGACGTGCCCAACGCCAGCGTCATGCTCATCGAGTCCGCGGAGCGGTTTGGCTTGGCCCAGTTGCACCAGTTCCGGGGGCGCGTGGGGCGAGGCCCTCACAAGTCCTACTGTATCCTGATCTCCGACGCCAGCACGCCGGAGGCCGTGGAACGGCTACGGGCCATGGAGACGATTCAGGATGGGTTCAAACTGGCGGAAAAGGACCTGGAATTGCGGGGACCGGGTGATTTCTTCGGCACGAAGCAAAGTGGCCTCCCGCCCTTGCGCCTGGCCAAACTCACGGACACGAGGACGTTGGACTTGGCGCGCAAGGTGGCCCGCCGCATCTACGAGAAGGATCCCGACCTCTCACGACCTGAGCACGCGGCCCTGGCGGAGCGGGTTCGGGTGTTCTGGAAGCAGGAAGCGGATTTCAGTTAGGCGCGTTGCGCCGGATCGCCCACAACGAACCACGGAGGGAGGCAAGCGCCTTATGACGGTTGCTGTGTATCCGGGCTCTTTCGACCCGATTCACAACGGTCACGTGGATATTGCGCGCAGGGCCGCGCGCCTCTTCGACCATGTGTATGTAGCCGTTTATGACCGCCCCAGCAAGCACCTTCTTTTTAGCACCGACGAACGGGTGGCCCTGGCCGAAGCGGCCCTGTCCGATGTGCCGAACATCAGTGTGGTCTCCTATCGGGACTTGACCGTGGCACTGGTTGAGCGTTTACAGGCCCAGGTTATTGTGCGAGGGCTGCGCGCGATTTCCGATTTCGAGTGGGAGTTGCAACTGGCGCTGACGAACCGCAAACTGGCGCCTCAGGTGGAAACGGTCTGCCTGATGACGAGCATTGAATACGCGTTTCTCAGTTCTACCATTGTCAAGGATGTGGCTCGCCACCGCGGGGATTTGTCCTCGATGGTTCCGCAGGTGGTGGCGAAGGCGTTGGGCGAGAAGTTCGGATATAGGCCCTGGGGGATTGATCAAAGGCAGTGACGGGTTCTCAATACCGCTCGTAACGCTCCACAGGGAGGACGAAGACGACCGCGCCCCCGACTTCGACTTCCATGGGCTGGGTGAGAATGAATTCCTCCCCGGTGGCAGCAGGGGGTAGTGGGTTGACGTAGCGGGTGCGCTTGTGGCACGTTTCCTGGATGATGTTGAGGACCTTGTTCACATGGCTCTCGTGAACCCCTAACATGAAGGTGGTATTGCCCTGGCGAAGGAAACTCCCTGTGGACGCGATGCGCGTGGCCCGATAGCCGAATTCGTTCAGGCGTTCGGCCAGCCTTCCGGCATCGTCATTGTTCACCACGGCGATGATCAGTTTCATCCATTCCCTCCCTTTAGGAAAGACGAGCGCCCCACCGCCCAAGGAACAGAACATTTGTCGTCCGTTCCTTGCCCCAGAAGGGACAGCCGCTACACTCGAATATTTTCTCTCCAATACCTGATACCCGATACCCAATCCCCCCGTTCACCGTGCCACCAAAGGGAATCTCGACATATCCTCATCAAAGCGAAACGCGGGTGGGGTGTTGTGTGGCAACCGGCATATGTTTCAACTTGCGGATGACGTGGTCGCGTATCTGGGCCTGTAACGCCTCGATAGGCTCAAGGCCGTTGAGCACAACCCACCGATCCGGCTCCTGGGCTGCCAATTCGAGATACCCCTGACGCACCCGTTCGTGGTACGCCTGTACCTCCGCTTCCATGCGGTTCCAATCGTCCGCCCCGGTGCCGGCTTGTTTCCGGCGCAACCCCTCTTGCACGGGAACGTCGATGAGAAAGGTCAGGTCGGGTACGAGCCCGCGCGTGGCAAAACGTGTAATGTAGCGGAGCGTGTCCATGTCCAGGCCGCGCCCGTAGCCCTGATAGGCGTAGGTGGAATCGGCGTAGCGGTCGCAGACGACGATGCCGCCCTGTTCCAGGTGGGGGAGAATGACCTGGCGCACAAGTTGGGCGCGCGAGGCAGAGAAGAGCAACACCTCCGCTTCCGGGGTCAGGTCGGTGTGGTCCGGGCTGAGCAGGATCTGGCGGACACGGTCGCCGATGGGGGTGCCGCCGGGCTCGCGCGTGAAAAGAACGTTCAGCCCTTGCTCGCGCAGCCACTCGGCCAGCAGGCGCGCTTGGGTGCTCTTGCCGCTTCCCTCCGGACCCTCAAACGTGATGAAAAGGCTCACCGTTGACGATGCTCCTATTGGCGTGGGTTTACAAGGATACAGATATACGTAGTGGCGGCTGGTTTCCCTGCCGCCACTACACAACCGTCGCCTTCCTTGGCTCGCCCTTATTCCCTGTAAATGCGGACTCGGCGATGAGGTTCTCGCCCGTAACTGTGGGAGATGAGGTTGTAGGAGCGGGCCAGTTCATGTTGCAACTTGCGAATTTCGGGCGATGCCGGGCGCAATTCCACGACAGGCGCGCCCGCGAGCACTTTTCGGATAGCATCCTCAGCCTCGGCGAGGGCCGCGGCCACCGGATCCTCCTCGTCCCTGGAGAGGGAGAAGATGTCCGCCAGGATGTTTTCCATTTGGGTTACGGTGTTAGAGCGCAGCACGTAGATCGGCACCCCCCGCCGTTCGGCCTCGGCAATGGGCTGGGGCCGCTTGCGGAAGTAGTTCTTCAACGTGAGCACGATGTCCGCGTCGCGCAACTGGTCGACCAACTCCACGGGCAGGCCCAGGTTGCGCGCGGCCTGGCGCAGCCGGTTCTGCCCCACGCCGTACGGGTAGACGTGGAGCGTGCGGCGTTCCCGCTCGTATCCCCGCGCGCCAGCGCCGAGGCCCGCCACTGCAGGCGCGGGCTCGCCCCGCCGCTCTCGACGTGTGTCCTGCACGGTGATGGTGCTGACCTCGATGTGAACCTTGCCCTCTTCGTCGCGATAGCGAATCTCAGGGCTCAAGGGACGCCCGCGCAGAAGGGAGTCCACAGCCTCGGCCACGTCGTGGTGCACGACCAGCCGGTTGCGGTCCTTGATCTCGATAAGCACGTCGAAGGTTGGGGGCGCGCGGCGCTCCAGGACGGTCTTCTGGGTGCCGCGGCGTCGGGCCTCCTCATCACTCAGGGTGACGCTTTCGATGCCCCCCACCAAGTCGGACAGGGTGGGGTTCATGAGCAGGTTCTCCAGCGTGTTGCCGTGGGCGGTGCCGATGAGTTGCACACCACGCTCGGCAATGGTGCGCGCGGCGATGGCCTCCAACTTCCGCCCGATCTCGTCGATGATGATGACCTCGGGCATGTGGTTCTCCACGGCCTCGATCATCACCTCGTGCTGGAGCGCTGGTGTGGACACCTGCATGCGGCGCGCGCGACCGATCGCGGGGTGAGGAATGTCGCCATCCCCGCCGATCTCATTGGATGTATCCACGATGACGACCCGCTTCTTTTCGGCCAGAACGCGCGCGGCTTCCCGCAGCATGGTCGTCTTGCCGACACCGGGTCGGCCCAGAAGAAGCACATTCTTGCCCGACTCGATGATGTCCTGGATGATGTCAATGGTCCCGTATACCGCGCGACCCACGCGGCACGTCAGGCCGACGATCTTCCCCTGCCGGTTGCGGATGCAGGAGATGCGGTGGAGGGTGCGCTCGATACCCGCGCGGTTGTCCGAGGTGAACTCCCCGATGCGGCTCACCACGTAGTCGATGTCTTCCTGGGTGATTTCACGGTCGCTGAGTTGGTATTCACCATCCGTGTAGCGGGCCTCGGGCACACGCCCCAGGTCCATCACGATCTCCAGCAACTTGTCGGGCTTGTTGGCCTCCCTCAAAGCGTCGGCGATATCCGGCGGCAAGACCGCCAACAGGGCGTCCAAATCGTCTGTGATCCGCTTGGTTTGCGCTATTGCCTGTGTCTTCATGTACATATTTACCTCTGGTATTCCGTGTGTAGGCGCACGGTCGCCATAGAATTTACTATACTCCACAATACCATAACGTTAGCCGATCCTCTTTGGTTTCAACTCGTTCATCACTCTTCCCCTATCCGTATGTGCCATTCCTGAACTTGGGTAAATGCGGGTTCTCCGCCGACTTCCAGCAAGGACAGGATCCCCTGAGGCACGGTTGCATCGGCCCGTAAGGGGAGTGCCAGGTAACGCACGAGCCACCCTTGTTCGCCTATGGGGGTGAAGCCGGCGGCCAGAAGTGGAGCGTGCAGTCCACCGACATATTCGGGCACGATAACATACACAGTCCCTGGATAGTGGGCTGTAATTTCGCGCAAGGTGGCGTAGATGAAGACCTCTGCCCCCTCGTGAACATCCGGCGGAAGCAGGAAGCGCAACCGACGTGCCTTTTCTCCGACGCTCACGGCTACTGCTCCCTGGGACACCCCGTTCTTTTTCCACAAAAGAACGCGCTGGTCAGGACGAGGGACCCACGTATAGGGGAGTCCCAGGCCATTCTCGCCGTTCAGCCCTTCTGCAGCCATAACCACCTGGGGGGTTACCCGTTGCCATAGGCGCCGAAGTTCCCACTCCCCACCCGGGCCAATCGGGTGTAGTTCGCCCGAAAAAGAGAAGTCGGGAATGTGAGGACGGTGGGCCAGGTAGACTTGCTCCTTGGTGTACAGGCGAAATCCGGTTTTCTGGAAGGTGGGGATAAGGGGGTGATCCGTTGGAACACAGGTGTATATGCGATAAGCCCCTTTTTGGACGACGTCGTGGAGGGCGTGTTCCAGGAGGGCTTGCCAGATGTGGGGGGCGACCTGGTGCCCGGGCATATTGGAGGCGAGAAGCATAACCTGCCACTCGGGGCGGTCGTTGCGCCTTGCCATCTGGAGCGCGTACCACTCACGAGGGGTGGGCCCGCTGGCGATGAAGGTGAGCGCATTCACCCCCGGCCAGGATCGCAAGGCTTCTCTTAATGGGCTATACCCCTTGATCAGGGCCGTCTCATGATCGACGAAATAAGGGGCACGCCCTAACCGATAAAGGCGGGGAAGGTCCCGTAACTTAAACGAACGGATGTATGGTCTTATTTCATCCAATGTGGCTCTCGCTCGCGCTCGCTCGCACCTTGCAATTGTTCGGGATCATGCAAAAGCGAATGTTTAATCGATGTACTCTGATTCCCTGATAAAACTTTGCCCTTGGGATGTGGTCGTACGGGAAGAGCAGGGGAAAAACCTCCCCTCCTCCCGCTCTCCACAACCCACCCGTTGACGCATGTGGATTTGTCGGTCATCCAGCGATGTGCCATTGCTTATTTTAGCGCCGAGGGTACAATCGGGCAAATGAACAGCGCGAAGACAGTTTCATAACTAGGCAGGCATTCCCTGATGTAGCCGTTCAACCGTCCCTTGGCGGTGAGGGGCTCCAGAGCCTGACGCACTTCATGTAGCAGTCATGGCCAGGTGTCATAAGTGGCGATGACTTGCTCCTCTTGCACCTCAGCCTGGGGACGGAGGACCTTCACCTTGTGGGGGCGCCCCGACGCCGCTTGGGGGCCTGGGCTTCCCGTTCCGCCCGCCGTGCCCGTTCGGCCATCTCCTGGGGGCCTCAGCAGTCCCGACCGGTATTTTGTCTGTTCACCAATGCTTGATATAATTGCCTCCGAACCCTTCCTTGCTCCGGGGAACACCTATGGCCGAACAGGAACACTCACCGTCGCACCTTTCCAACCCACACGACCGCTTCTTCCGCCATTTCCTGGCCGATCAGAAGCGGGCACAAGCCTTCCTCCACCATGTGCTCCCCCCACCCGTCCTGGCCCACCTGGACCTGACCCGAGTGACGCAGGAGGAAGGCTCCTTCGTCGACCCGGAACTGCGCGCCCAGCAAGGGGATGTGCTTTTTCGTGTGGGGGTGCAGGGTGGTGAACGGTCGGTGTATGTGTA
>JALWHQ010000089.1 GCA_026983525.1 Anaerolineae bacterium
CCAATCTCCAATCCCACCGAGATTGGCGATCAAAGACTATTGTTCCCTCCGCATGCGTTCTGCTTCTTCGATGACCTCTTCGATGGTGCCCTTCATATAGAAGGCTTGTTCTGGGATATCATCCAGTTCACCGTCGAGGATCATCTTAAAGCCGCGAATGGTGTCCTCAATTTTGACGTATCGTCCCGGGCGACCAGTAAATTGTTCGGCCACGAACATGGGTTGAGTCAGGAAACGCTGGATCTTTCGGGCTCGCGCCACTGTAATCTTATCGTCCTCGCTCAACTCTTCCACGCCCAGAATGGCGATAATGTCCTGTAGATCCTTATAACGCTGAAGGGTCTGCTGTACGCCCCGTGCGACCTGATAATGCTCCACCCCCACGATGTCCGGCTGGAGAATGCGCGAAGTCGAAGCCAACGGATCGACCGCGGGGTACAAGCCCTGTGCAGCAAGGGAGCGTTCCAACGAAATTGTCGCGTCCAGGTGGGCAAAGGTGGTAGCAGGGGCAGGATCGGTAAAATCGTCCGCGGGCACATAAATAGCCTGCATGGAGGTGATAGCACCACGCTTTGTCGAAGTAATGCGCTCCTGCAACTCACCCATATCGGTCCCCAAGGTGGGCTGATATCCCACAGCAGAGGGCATACGCCCGAGCAATGAAGACACTTCCGAACCGGCCTGCACAAAACGGAAGATGTTATCAATGAAGAGCAACACGTCGCGCCCTTCATCGCGGAAATATTCCGCCATGGTCACACCCGTCAATCCCACACGTAGACGGGCGCCCGGCGGTTCATTCATCTGCCCGAACACCATCACGGTGCTTTCTATAACGCCAGATTCGCGCATTTCCAACCACAGGTCGTTTCCTTCACGGCTACGCTCACCCACACCAGCGAACACAGAATAGCCCTTATGAACCGTAGCAATATTACGAATCAACTCCATGATGATGACTGTCTTGCCCACACCCGCGCCACCAAACACCCCCGTCTTCCCCCCGCGGGTGAAGGGGGCAATCAAATCAATAACCTTCAGACCGGTTTCAAAGAACTCCGACTTGGTGGACTGTTCCACAAAGGGAGGTGCAGGGCGATGGATGGGATAGTACACATCTGTATCGACCGGCCCCATTTCATCAATCGGGTCCCCGACCACATTGAAAACTCGCCCCAGAGTAGCCGGACCAACAGGCACTTTAATGGGTTCCCCCGTATTATAGGCCTCCATACCACGACGCAGTCCATCTGTTGGGCCAAGGGCAACCGTCTTTACCCAGTTGTTGCCCATCTGATATTGAACTTCACACACCAGCCTCTTACCATCGGGCAGCGGAATTTCGACCGCGTCGTATATGTCCGGCAACTGCCCTTCAGGAAATTCAATGTCCACCACCGGCCCAATGACCTGACGAATACGGCCAACAGATTTGTATGCCATACTGGTTCCTCCCCACTCACCTCCATGCCTGGTTGGCATCAGGTATTTAGATACTCGGACATCAGGCTTCTTCCTGGGCCTGGCGTAATGCCTCTGCCCCACCTGCAATGTCCATGATTTCCTTTGTGATGCGTTCCTGGCGTGCCTTGTTGTAACTCAGGGTAAGCACATCTACAAGTTCCAAGGCGGCTTCTGTCGCGTTGCGCATGGCAACCATGCGGGCCGCATGTTCACTGGCAATGGACTCATAAATACCTTGGAGAATTTGCAGTTCAACGAAGCGGTAAAGGATCAGATTGAGAATGGTCTCCGGATCAGGCTCGAAGATATAGTCCGGCGACCATTTTACGGTCGGCTTAATAGGTTCGATGGGAAGGAGTTGCTTCACTGTGGGCACCTGACGCAAGACGTTGACGAAATCTGTATAACAGAGATAAACCGCATCAACCCGTTTGCCCACAAACTCTTCCGCAGCTACACGCGCGATGGGGGCAATATCCACCGATGTGGGGCGATCACCTAATTTGGTGAACTCAGCCACGATGTTATAACCGTAGCGCGCCATGTAATCACGCCCCTTACGCCCCACCGTAATCCATGTGGTTGGCTTGTTCAATTCCTCCGCAAAATGAATTGCCGTCCGTATCATATGACTATTGAAACCACCGGCCAGCCCCCGGTCCGCAGTAATAAGTACCATAAGCACCCGTTCGATGGGCCGCTCCTCCAACAGAGGATGCATTCGGTTGCGGTTAAAGGGGGCATAAGCGAGGAAGTTGAGCACTTCTTGGGCTTTTTGCGCGTATGGACGTGTAGCCAGCACTTGCTGCTGAGCACGGCGCATTTTGGAGGCAGATACAGCCTCCATAGCCTTTGTAACCTGAGCAATGTTCTTGACGCTTCGAATGCGCCTTTTAATTTCGCGATCTCGAGCCACGGTTTAGCCTACCTTTGATCAAGATACGTGGTACATAAACAAGACCCCGCATACGCGACTGATCGTTCATTTACTCAAAGGTCTTATTGAATTCCTCCAATGCGATGCGCAAGGCTTCGATGGTTTCCGGCTTCATCTTTTCTCCCGTGTTGATGATGCGAACCAAATCGGGCCGAGTGGCATCTATCCAGCGGAGGAACTGTACCTTCCATTCCCCAATTCGCTCCACAGGAACACTATCCAGGAAACCATTCGTCACAGCATAAATAAGCATCACTTGATGAGCCAAGGGCAACGGGCTATATTGAGGTTGCTTGAGAATTTCCATGGCGCGGCGACCACGATCCAGTTGACGTTGGGTGGCCGGATCGAGGTCGGACCCAAACTGAGCAAAGGCAGCCAACTCACGGTACTGGGCAAGTTCTAAGCGCAGGCGCCCCGCAACCTGCTTCATTACCGGACGCTGAGCAGCGCCACCCACACGCGAGACCGAAATACCCACGTTTAAAGCCGGACGGAAGCCCGCATAAAACAATTCTGGCTCTAGATAGATTTGCCCATCGGTGATAGAAATAACGTTTGTGGGAATATACGCGGACACATCACCCAACTGAGTTTCAATGATGGGCAGAGCAGTCAAGGATCCACCGGAGTCGGGCAACTTCTTAATGGCATATCCTGCCCCCAATTTCTCCAAATCTTTCTCCGCTTCCTCCAACTCAATGTGTCCTCGATATACCCTACCGTTCACACCCGGGCGGCTCGGTTCCGCATCCTCCTTCACGATGACAAACTCATCGGCCAACTTAGCTGCCCGCTCCAACAAACGAGAATGCAAATAAAATACATCGCCGGGATACGCCTCACGTCCCGGCGGACGTCGCAAAAGCAGAGAAACCTGGCGATATGCCCAAGCATGTTTGCTTAAATCATCATACACCACCAAGGCATCCTTACCCTGCTCCATAAACTCTTCACCAATAGCGCAGCCAGCATAGGGAGCCAAATATTGAAGGGCCGCCGGCTCTGAGGCGGTGGCAGCAACCACGACAGTGTAGTCCATGGCCCCGTACTTTTCCAGAGTCGCTACTACCTGGGCTACCTGAGAACGCTTCTGTCCAATGGCCACATAGATACAAATCAAGTCTTTGTCCTTCTGGTTGATGATGGTATCAATAGCAATGGCCGTTTTACCCGTTTGACGATCTCCAATGATCAACTCGCGCTGCCCACGCCCGATGGGAATCATGGAGTCGATGGCGATGATGCCCGTTTGAACAGGCGTATTCACCGGTTCACGGTAAACCACACCGGGCGCGATGCGCTCTACAGGACGATATTTATCCGTCTCTATAGGCCCCTTCCCATCAATAGGCTGCCCCACCGCGTTCACCACACGACCAATGAGGGCGTCCCCCACGGGCACCGACGCGATACGACCGGTCGAACGCACCAACTGTCCCTCTTCGATGCCCGTGTACTCACCCATGATGATAACGCCCACCGAATCCTCTTCCAGGTTGAAAACAATGCCCAGAGTTCCATCCTCAAACTCCACCAATTCACTGGCCATCGCGTTGGTCAGCCCGGAGACGCGCGCGATGCCGTCACCCACATAGGTAACGGTGCCCACATCCACCATGCGTACGGTGGGCTCAAATTCCAATATCTGTCGCTTCAACTCCTCGGCTATACGGTCAATACTAACCGCCATCGGAAGTCCTCCAGAAGATTCGTTCGTAGTGCGTCATGCGCCATGTGTTACGCCACACCATCGTCAGGGCCCCCAAGGCCTGTGGTGATGGCGCGCCACAAGGGCACGATCCCCACGTTAGACCACGGCTTCAATACGCCCACGCAGTTCTTCCAGACGGCTACGTAGGCTGTAATCCAGGAGCGTATCCCCTACACGCACAACAAGCCCCCCCAAAATTTCCGGATCTACACGGTACGAGAAGGCCAAGTTTGGCCCAAAGCGCTGGCGCAAGCGCTCCTCTAATTGCCGTTTCTCCTCCTCGGTAAGAGGAACCGCCGACGTTACCTGTACAGGTTGTGGGGCTTCCTCGCGTGCCTTGGCCTGTTCCTCAAAGAGCCCTACAATCTCGCCCAAATATCCGATATCCTGGCGCGAGATAAGGACTCCAAGGAATTTTTCTACGGCAGTGCTGGTACCATCAGGCAATATACGCCTTAGGGCTTCGTACTTCTCCTGGACATCCCGCGCTGGATCATCTAACAGCGCCCGTAGTTCGGGGTCTTCTTGAAGGCGCTGGTGAACCGCGCGCAAGGCCTGGATTGTGTCATCCACAACGGCCTCAAAGAGAGCCGTTGCATATGCCTTTATTTCCTTCTCTCGTCGACTCACAGTTCACCCGCCAAGAACTTTTCAATGAGTTGGTGCTGCTTCTTCTCGTCCAGGGATTCCCCTACGACCTTTTGGGCCAAGAGCAGACTCAGATCGGCAATCTGACGGCGAGCCTCCTGAAGGATACGCTCGCGTTCTTGCTGAGCCTGTTCACGCGCTTCGGCAATAATGCGCTCTGCCTCCTCGCGCGCCTCGGCCAGAATCTTCTCCCGCAACTCTTCAACCTGACGCGTTGCTGCAGCAATGCGTTCCTGTGCCTTACGGCGTTCTTCCTCCAACTGTTTTTCCAACTCAGCCCTCTGACGGGCCGCTTCTTCTCGCGCCAGGTCGGCAGCCTTAAGTCCCTCCTCAATGCGCCGCCGCCTCTCCTCCAACATGCGCAAGACAGGTCGATAGGCAAAGCGCTTCAAAAGCCACAAGAGCAGGAGAAAATTGATGATATGGGCTATCAGATAAATAAGATTTATCCCCAATCCCGCCACGGATTTCCTCCTTCAATGGAGTGCAATATCCCAAAAAACCGCCAACTTATACAATTACAGAACAAACGCGATAAGAAGGGCCACAACCAAGGAATAGATAGCGATCGCTTCCGCGAACGCGATAGCCAACAGCATATTTGTGCGAATTTCACCCGCAACCTCAGGATTGCGAGCAATACCCTGGAGTGCACCTAATGCCACCAAACCAACGCCTACACCAGGCCCAATGGCCCCCAACCCAATGGCCAATCCAGTTGCGAGAACCTTCAAATCCATTGTTGTGTTACCTCCTTTTCGTGTACAAGATAACGGAAAAGCACAAAGTGAAAATCGAGAAAAAACCTCCAATCTCTAATCTTCTTCTAATGCCCCTCGTGATCATGGGCTATTACGGCCGTGGAAAGGAAAGATAGCGCCAGCATAGCAAAAATAAAGGCCTGGATGAAACCGACGAATACTTCCAGACCAAAGAAAGGCAAAGGCGCAAACAAGGGGATGAGGAAAGGCATAACGAAAAGAAGAACCGTGCCGGCGAAAATGTTGCCAAACAATCGGAAGGTAAAGGAAACAATCTTCGCCACTTCACTAATGCTCTCGAGCACCCCTACAAAAAAGTCCATAGGGCTACTGAAGTTGATGAACTTCTTGAGATAACCAAGCCCCAACGCACGGAACCCCGCATATTGGACATAAACCATGGTAATGAGTGCCAATGCAAGGGGCAAGTTCAAATCTGTCGTTGCTGTACGGAACCACGGCAAGACCACGTAATGACCAGGCTCCCGCACCAACATGTAGATGTTGTCACCAAGTAGAGGGGCCTTTTCCCATCCTTTCTCTTGAACCTCAACCAACCAGCCGAAGGCCTCCATGCCGGGAACCAACTCCCACCAGTTAGCGATGAGCACAAAGAGAAAAATCGTCATAGCCAGTGGGAAGAACTTGGGGGCATTCTCCTTACCGGCCACATCTTCGGCTACCCCATACCCAGCCTCGATAACAGCTTCCACCAAATTCTGCAAACCCGTTGGGACCAGTTGCATATTGCGGAGACCGAAGAAGACAAGCGCCAACAAACTAATGTCGGCAAGGAGAGTACCCAGCATGGAATTGGTGAGAGGAAAGCCACCTTCGCATTCTAATCCATGCGGGCCTTCTGCAAGGTGCCCACCGATACAGGCAACCGGTTCAGGGGGAAGAACAATGGCTGGCATAGGGACCCGCAAAAGGACCGCACTGCCTCCCATTATAAGCAGCACGGCAAGCACAATAACGATAGTCCGCGGTTTCAGAAATTGCCGCACGAGTTGTCCTCCTCCACATCCCTGTGAATTCGAGCATCAGACACCTGTGGCTGGTGCTCGCCTCAGGACGCTGTACGCCGCCTCACCCCCCAAACTACAAGGAAAAGGCTCACGATTACACCCATCAATGTGAACAACGGGATCGTTCCCCAACGTCTATCTAACCACAATCCCGCTATCAAGGGAATGCCTGTAAGCAAAACAATCAACCATGCCAGACTCCACACTTGTTCAACATCTTGAAGCCAGCGCACTTGTCCCTCACGAGGCGTAAATAGCCACAGTTCAGGCGCGATTATAATTGGGGGCTTGTATTCAGCCAAATTTGTTTTCTTGTTTTGCGTAGGACGGGACAAATTGCCCCCACTATGTCACCGCAGCACCTGAGTAAAGAACTCACGGATAAAGTCCTTTTCCAATTGCAGGGTCTGTTCCTCATCCTCCC
>JALWHQ010000090.1 GCA_026983525.1 Anaerolineae bacterium
GAATGTCCACCTGCTTGATGACTTTGTGTCGCCTTCGGCCCTCCCTTGGGACAGCGCCCTCGCGACCATCCGGCCCGATGGCGAAGTTCCGTTGGCCGAGGGGCTGCTCCAGGCCGCGGACCGCTTCCCAACGGGCGCACGGCGCCCCATCCTTCTCATCAGCGCGGGCGGGGCCATTTGCGGTGAAGACCCTTGCCAGGTCGCGCGCGTCCTCGAACGCGCCGAAGCCGATGCTTCCATTCACGTTATCGACCTGGGAGCGAGTGAGGCCAACAAAGCGACCATGCGCTGCATTGCCCAGGCCAGCGGGGGCGCGTACTACACCGTCCGTACCCGCGAGGAATTGATCACCGCGTTGCACGACGCCCTGGCCCATGCCCTGGGAGGACAGATTCGCGTGGAAGTCGTGGGCGCGCAAGCGCGTCCCCTGTTCCCGGCCGTGGTCGTGGGCAAAACCGCCCAGGTCATCCGCACGTTCGATGCCTGGACCGACGCCGACCTCGCGCCGGGGGAGTACACCATCTCCGTGGGCACCCCCATCCCCTTTGTCTTCCCCAATGTGGAGGTGCGGCCCCACGAGCGCACCCGATTGCACATTCAACTGGGGGAACTGCGCGTGCTCCTGACCGATCCCAACGGCGCTCCCCTTTCGGCCCAGGTGACCGTCTCGCGCCCGGACCTTGGCCCCTTTTTCAGTCGGGTGGGCTCCCGGGTGGATGTCCCCCTCCCCTCGGGGCGATATACGGCCACCATCCGGGTGGGGACGGCCATCGAACCTGTTGCCTATGCCCGTGACATCGTCATTGTGCCCGGCAGCGCCACCGAACGCCCCATGACCTTGCCTGTAGGGCGTCTTGTCATCAACTTGACCCGCGCCGGCCTTCCGGCCACCGCGTTCGTAGACGTCGCACCCGTAGAAACGCCCGATTTGATCAGCATGGCCGGTTGGGCCGAGGGAAGCATCGAGGCTGTTCTGCCCCGGGGCGCATACCGGGTGCGCGTCGGCCGATACGCGGGCGACAAGGTGTACTATGAGTTAGATGAGGTGACCGTTGTGCCCGGCGAACGGATCACCCTCCATTTGAATCTGGGCGAGGGGACGGTGCGCGTTGCCCCAACCGCGACCGACGGCACTCCCCTAACGGGAACCGTGCAGGTGGTGGTCGGTGGTACGGAGCACGTCGTGGCCGAGGGGAACGTGGATGTGCCGATCTCGGTACCGGCAGGCGAATACGACATCCGGGTGGAAACGGAGGCAGGGGATGTATTGTGGGCGTGGGGGATCTCGGTTCGGGCAGGTGAGGAGCGAGAGGTGGTGATGGAGCGGCCGCAGGTTCGGCTGTGGGCGCGCGCCCTCGACCCAGGGGACCGTATCCTGCCCGCGTGGGGCACATTGCTCACCGACGAAGGAGCGACCGTACGGGAAGGCCGCTTCCCCGCCCGCTGGATTGTGCCGCCGGGCGAGTA
>JALWHQ010000091.1 GCA_026983525.1 Anaerolineae bacterium
CGATCGCCACCTGGTTCCTAGAGGGTGGTAAGTTCCTATGGGTATCTGCGGATAGTGACTATACGGAGCCATACCTAGACCCCAATGACATCACATTCAAGGCTGCTGAGCCCAACAAGATCCTGGAGGCGATCGGCAGCACTATCAGGGCTGACTACATGTCTGTAGAGGATCCGGATAACAATGCCGGTGCTCCATATAGGGTGGTTGCGAACAGGACTGCTGGTGGTATAAACGATCACGAGGTGACAGAGAATGTTGACAGGCTCCTTGTACATGGGCCCACCGGCCTGGCAGGCTTCATCGATGGTGAGTGGGTAGACTTCGAGACCCTTCTCGAGAGGGATCCAACCGTTACATGGCTGGCTAGGACTGGTCCCAACGGGACTGTTGTCAGCCATGACGGTGTGCCTCCAAACGCATATGATGTGGGCTTCACTGGTAGGCTCTACCTAGTGGCTATACAGATGATCCCCACTGAGTCTGGCAAGTATAGCAAGGTCTTGGTGAGTGGTGACAGCCCGATCGGTAGCTACAACATGTTCAAGGATGAGTATAAGGGTGTCTCTCTAGACGGCACTACATTCTTCCAGAACGCTATTGAGTGGGGCACCACTGTTGAGATGGTTGAGCAGGAGCCTGAGGAGCAGCCTACAGAGGATACCACCGGTGAAGAGACTACTGGTGAGGAGACGACTGGGGCTGATGAGACTACTGGAGAGGAGGCTGGTGAGGAGCCTGCCGGTGAGGAGGAGCCAGCTGACAATACAATGATGTGGATAGCTGCCATAGCAGTGATACTAGTTATCCTGGCGGCCGTTGCCTTCGCATTCATGAAGAAGTCATGATCCAATGGGGGTTTATCACCCCCATCCACCTATTTTTTCCCACATAGGGTGTGTCCCAGATGACTCCTAGAAGTGGTTTATCCAAGCTGTGGATAGCCGTGGCTGCCATAATCATCATAGGGATAATCCTATACGCCGCCCTCCAGTTCCCCATGGAGGGTGGCGATACTGGGCCTGTTGAGGAGCCTGTGGAGGAGGGTGGTGAGGGCATAGTCCTCAAGGTCATCACACGCCACCCATCCACGATCTGGGTGCTGACCAAGAACAAGTTTTTGAAGAGTGATGTGGCCAAGGAGTATAACATAGTGGATATCAAGTTCCTAGGACCCAACCCGGTACTCTGGATGGATACTATCGAGGGCCAGGGGGATATCGATGTGGCGTGGGGAGGCGGCCCCACGATATTTGACCTCCTCCTTAGGGAGGGGTATCTAGCCCCTCTGGAGGAGCCTGAGACACTGGAGGTAGTGGAGGAGATACGTGACGATATTGGTGGTAGTCCACTCAAGAGGATTGTTGATGGGAAGATCTACTGGGTGGCTGCAGCCATATCTAGCTTCGGCTTCATAGTGAATAGCCACGTTATTGAGCAGTATGGCCTCGCGCCTCCTGAGAAGT
>JALWHQ010000092.1 GCA_026983525.1 Anaerolineae bacterium
GCGTGGGGGTAAACGTGGGCGTCGGTGTAAAGGTCGGGGTCGGTGTTGGGGTGGGGGTCTGGATGACGTAGTCGACAACCAGGCGCGGGCGGCGGTTGATGTCCGCCCATTCATTGCTCAGGAAGGTGTACTGCACACCGGCAGAAGATACTCCCCTGAGGAGTAGTCCAAAGTTCCATCCGGGTACGGCGAGCCACTCGCGTACAGCCTGGGTGATGTCTACTTCAATCCACCCGCTTCCGGGATTGATGGGTATGGTGGCTATTGGAATGGGGTCGCGGTCGGTCTCTCCGGCAGCCCCAGGGGTCTGCCACGGGCTGCCATTGCTTCGTTCCCATGTGACGGATGTTTCATGCCACGGACGGCGCAACTTGTACACTTCGAGGGTGATGGGGATGGGCGCGGTGCGATAGGTGAAGTAAAGTCCCAGCGTGGCCCGCACCACGTGGGTGTTGGCAGGAAATCCATCCAGGGGGAAGCGGAGCAGGGCGAGCCGGACATCGCCGGAACGCAGGAGTAGCGTTGGCTCTTGTCCGAAGTTTTGAGTGGGTTGCCACTGACTGATGTAGGCATCTGTTCCTTGGAGGTATGGTTCACCGAAAACGGTGCGCCCCTTTTGTAAAATGACCTGTTGGGCACCGGGAGGTGGCGTGAGAGACGCCTCAAGTGTGGGCGTGGACGTGGGCGTGGGTGTGGAGGTAGCCGTCGCGTTTGGCGTGGGGGATGATGCGGGTGGGCCTGTCGGATCCGCGCCGTAGGTGATGACCAGGCGCGGGCGGTGGTCCAGGTCGGGTGATTCGCTGCTGTAGAAGCCATAGTTGCCCACGCCACCTCCGACCACCTCGAGAAGGAGGCCGTAATTGCTCTCGGGATTGCTCACCCAATCCTGAACCAGGTCGGTGATGTCCCAGGTGGCCCACTCCCCAAGGGTGGAGATGGTCGTCGTGGCCGTGGGTGTATCTGCTCGGTCGCTTCCGGGCGCGAGCCCCCCTTCCTGCCAGGGAGTCTGGGCGCCGGCGCGATTCCATGTGGCCTCGTCTTCCTGCCACGGACGGAGCACGCGGTAGGCGGCTACCTCGATGGGGTCGGTATTCGTTCGGTTGATGGGCCAGATTTGTAATTCCGCTTTCCACACGATTGCATGTCGGGGGATGCTGCTCAAATCGAAGCGAATGAGTGTTTCGCGCACATCCCGCCGCAGCCGCAGAGCAATGTCGCCGCCGAAGTTCTGGTCACTCTGCCACCGGTCGACATATGTATCGGAGGTGCCGATAAAAGGGAATCCGTTTCCCGCGTTCTTGCCCTCCTGGAGGATGACGGTAGTCGGTGTTGGGGTGAAGGTCGGTGTCGGGGTGAAGGTCGGTGTTGGTGAAGGGGTGGGAGTATTCGTCGGGGTTGGTGTGTGCAAAGGTGGGGTTTGCCAGGTGGGAGTGAGCGTGGGCGTGGGGGTAGGAGTG
>JALWHQ010000093.1 GCA_026983525.1 Anaerolineae bacterium
ACCCGTCGGTGACGACGACGTCCGCCTGGCCGGCGAGCACCTCCTTGGGCTCTACATTGCCCACGAAGTTGATACCGCCCATGCGCTCCAGGAGGGCAAACGTTTCCTGCACGAGGGCGTTCCCCTTACCCCCTTCCTCTCCAATGGAAAGGAGTCCCACGCGCGGGTCGGGGATATCGAAGACATGGCGCGCGTACACCGTGCCCATCAGGGCGAACTGTTGTAAGTACTCGGGCTTGCAATCGGCGTTGGCACCAATGTCGAGAATGAAACAGTGGCCCGCGCGCGTCGGGAATATGGTCGTCAACGCGGGGCGCTTGATGCCTTTGATGCGCCCCAGCGTGAATAGGGAGGCGGCCAGGGCTGCTCCTGTGTGCCCGCAGGTGACGAACGCGTCCGCTTCTCCTCGCTTGACCAGTTGCAAAGCCACGCTCATGGAGTTCTGGGGCTTGGCACGCACGGCCGTGGCCGGATGCTCGTCCATGGCGATCCATTCGGCCGCGTGGACAACTTGAATGTCCAATCCGCTGTAGTCGTGACGGGCCATCTCTTCCTGCACCCGATCCTCCGGCCCGACCAGGATGAGCGATATACCGAAGTTTCGCGCCGCCCAGATCCCCCCTTCGACAACCACGCCCGGCGCGTGGTCGCCCCCCATGGCGTCCAAAGCGATGCGTGGACGAGCCGACGTTGCCATTCTACTCCTCGTCCTCGATGATGTGGCCCGCAAGGCCGATGAGACCGGGGCCGCCAATGGCCCCAAGCACCGGCCCCAGTTCGACGATTACCTCCTCGGCGATGTTCAACTCCTCGTGGCACAGGGCCAGCAGGGTTTCGGCGTCCGTGCGAGCGCGCGCGTGCCCCACGCCCAGGCGCACCGGACGCCCGGCAGCCTTGTTCTTCACATGTTTGATCAGGGCGCGCACCGCCCGTTTGCGCCCCCGCTCGCGGCCGATGACCTCGATGAATCCGTTACGAAATTCCAGCACGGGTTTAATGTTCAGGGCGTTCCCCACCCTGGCCTGAGTACGGGAGATGCGCCCGGCACGGGCGAGATAGGAGAGGGTTTCGACGGTCAGGAAGCCGAAAGATCGGGCGCGCACGCGTTCCAGCGTCTGCAAAATGTGGGATAAGGGCTTCCCCTCGCGCGCCATGCGCGCGGCCACAACCGCCTGCCATCCTCCTCCCATAGAGGCAAACAACGTGTCCCAGACGGTGACGTTGATCCCTTCCTCCTTGATGATGTCGGCCGCCTGCACCGCGGAGTTGTACGTGCCGCTGAGTTTGGAACTGACCGTGCAGCAGAGGATTTCCGTGCTTCCAGCCTCCCGATATCCTTCAACGAATTGCATGGGGGTGGGTTGGGAGGTGGTAGGTTGCTCACCGCGCTCCACCAAACGGTAGTAAAACTCCTCGTCGCTAATGTCCACTTTGTTGCGGTAGACTTCGTCCGGGCCAAAAATGACCAGCGCTGGCACTTCCACAATGCCGTACTCCTGCAAGAAATGGTCGGGTACGTTGAGGCTGGAATCCACAACAATCTTGAGTGTCATCGGTCTTTGCGATCTCTCCTCCGGTTCGTTTCATCCTCTGTTGTGGGAAAACACCACCGCCCGCCTTCCGTCGCGCGGGGAGGTCTATTTGTGATGGACAGACGCCTCGAATGCTGTGCTGTGCACCCACATGTTCAGGTTAAGATGCCCCTCTGTCGCCCGGTCGATCATCGCGGCCAGGGTGAGGGCTTCCACGTGGGCTTCGCTATCCGCGTGCCCTTCTGCCTCCCCCACCAAAGTGATGAGGCGGGCGACGTCGAGGGCAAGGTCCAGCCACGCTTCCGCGCCCGGCGCGGGTTTCAACGTGATCAGGGTGCGCAAGAGGCCCGGCCCCACCTCCTGGGCCACGTAATACCGCCGTTGGGCAATGGCCTGCTCCATGAAGGCGAGAATTTGCCCCAGGGATTCGAGCACACCGTCGGGTTGATGCTCGATGGTCAAGTAGAGTCCTTCGGCGGCGTGGGAAAAGGCAGGGCCTACTTCCCCCAGTTCGTGCAGAATTTCCGCGCTGATGCGGTGGGCGCGAATGGCGATGTCCCACTCGCGCAAATCCGTGGCCCGCGTTCCCACCTCGGCCAGAGCCTCCAGCGCGGCCAACGGGTCGCCGCCCTCCAGCAACGCGTTGGCCCGTTCGATGGATTGGGCCAATGTCTCCACGTGTTCCCTCTCTTCCTCTTCTGTCCTCACAGCGGGGTGACAGGGCAAGGCCGCCCGGGTTTACACGGCCATATCCTTGACGCAGTGAAGGATGCTACCATGATACCCCCTTTTGGTGCGCGCGCCAATTTGTGTTTCCCATTGGCTTCCCTCTACAATGAAACTCGGATCTTATCTCGCCAGGCTGCAAAGGCGCAGAGGGAAAAAGCCATACTTAAGCAAGTGGACACAAATCATTGACCATCGGATGTACGGACGACAGACGATGGACGATAGACGATGGACGATAGATGACCGTTGAAGGCTATTGTCCATCGTCCATGGTCTATCGTCGGCCGGTTGCCCATGTAACCTCATTTTTGTCCCGGCACTTAGCGGCTTGGCGCCTTTGCGAGAGACGATGTGTTCCTTCCCCAAGCGACGAGGGGGGAGGGAGAGGGCCGAGTACGGATTTTGTCCACCCGCTTGGAAAAGCCATGATGCGCGACTTCGACAAGTTCGCCCCTTATTACGATGCGGAGTTTGGGGACTTCGATGAGGACATTCCCCTGTACCTGAACTTTGCCCGCCGCACGGGAGGCCCTGTGCTGGAGTTGGGGTGTGGGACGGGGCGTGTGCTTTTGCCCCTGGCGCAAGCGGGCTATTCTGTGGTGGGTGTGGACATTTCGGGGGCCATGCTGGCGCGCGCGCGGACAAAAGCCCGACGCGCGGGCGTTGCCCGTCGTGTCGCGCTCCTTCAAGCCGATGTGACCCACCTCGCGCTGGGGCGTCCTTTCCCCCTCATCATCTACGCGGCCAATTCGTTCATGCACCACACTACGCAAGGCGAGCAGCGCGAAGTGCTGCTCCGCATTCGCGACCACCTCCGCCCTGGGGGGCTCGTCATCCTGGACCTGTTCAACCCGGACATCCATTATCTGAGCGAACACACCGGGCGGGTGGAGTTGGTACGCCGGTGGGAAGAGGAAAATGGGACTACGGCGTTGAAGTTTCAGGCCGTGCGCGCGTTCCCGGCTCGGCAGTTGCTGGATGTGACGAACATCTACGAGCGGAATCTTGGGGGCGGGCGTGTTGAGCGCGTGGTGGCCCCCTTTCAATTGCGTTATCTGTGGCCCGACGAAATCTCCCTACTTTTGGAAGTGGTCGGGCTGGAGTTGGAAGCCCTTTACGGTTCCTACGACCTGGAGCCCGTTGGTGAGGACACACCGCGACTTATCGTCGTTGCTCGGCGGCGTTGAACATGTCACGGGGAAGGGCATGGAACTCGGCTCAGAGTGAAAACGTCTAATGTACAGGGTCGAAGTGCTCAGGGTTCACAGCCCAGGTTGATGGGAGAAAAAGGAGGAGAAGGACATGAAACGCCGGATTATTGTCAGTCTATTGCTCATTTCAACGGTGCTCGTCGCCGGATTGGTCGGGGGACGTCTCCCGGCGACGACGGCGGCACCAGAAGGGCCAGAGGTGACGGTGTACAACAGCAACATCGCCCTGGTCAAGGAGGTGCGCTCGCTGACGTTGAAGGAGGGGCCGAACCACGTGCGTATCACCGACGTGCCGGCCGCCATCGACCCGACCAGTGTCCATTTCCGCAGTCTGACCGACCCCGAAAACACGGTGGTGTTGGAGCAGAACTTCGAGTACGACCTAGTCAACACATTCAAGGTGTTGGAACGCTACATCGATCAGGAAGTCCGCATCACCACGCAGGATGGAAGCGTGTACGTGGGCACGTTGCTCAGCACGCAAGGGGACATTATTCTCCAGGATGAGACGAGCGCGCTCACCATTCTCAAAGCCAACCAGATTCAAAAGTTCGAACTCTCGGCCCTTCCGGAGGGGCTAATCACACGTCCTACCCTGGCATGGCTCGTTCAGGCCGCACGGGGGGGACGGCACAATGTGGAACTGGCCTACCTCACCGAGGGCATGAACTGGAAGGCGAATTACGTGTTCCTGCTGCAGAGTGACGAGAAGCACCTGGACTTGAACGGCTGGGTGACCCTGGAAAACCACTCGGGCGGGACGTTCAAGGACGCTAAGTTGAAACTGGTTGCGGGTGAGATCAGCCGTGTCGCGCCGGAAAAACGCATCCTGAAGGAGGCGGCAGTAGAAGTTGGCCGTCCTCCCCAGCCGCAAGTTGAGGAACGGGCATTCTTCGAGTATCACCTGTACGAAGTGCAGCGGCCGGTAACCATTCTCAACAACCAGACGAAGCAAATCGAGTTCATCACCGCCGGAGACATTCCCACCCAGAAACGGTACATCCTGAACCTGGTGAATATCGCTTACGGTGGTGGTGTGGTGTCGGATCCCGAATTCGGGGCCAAGGCCAGGGGCAACCCGCTGGTGTACCTCGTCTTTGAAACGGGGGAGGAGAGTGGCCTGAACGTGCCGCTTCCTGCGGGTGTGGTGCGCATGTACAAGAAGGATGTGGACGGGGCCCCGCTGCTCATCGGCGAGACGCGCATTGGCCACACGCCCGTTGGCGAGCAGGTCAAGCTACAGGTAGGTCGGGCATTCGACATTGTCGGGGAGCGCGCTCAGACGGACTTTGTCAAGTTGGGGATGCGGGCCCTCGAGGAGTCTTACGAGATTGTGATACGCAATCACAAGGACGAGGCGGTAACCGTGACTGTGGTCGAGCCCATGTTCCGGGCCGCGGAGTGGGAGATCACGGAGGCATCCCATGAGTATACCAAGGCGGATGCGCACACCGTCCATTTCGATGTGACGGTTCCTGCCAAGGGGAAAGAAACTATTACTTACACCGTGCGGTATCGCTGGTAAGAAGGCAAACGTTCAGGTGGGGGCCCAGGCTCGGTCGGGGGCTGGGCCCTCACCCTTGGTTTCCTTCTCCCCCATGACGTTCAGAAACGCCTTCACCACCTGGGGGTCCCACTGCACCCCGGCCCCACGCCTGAACTCCTGCATAATGACGTCCTGTGTGAGCCGTTTTCGGTAGGGTCGGTCCGTGGCCATGGCATCGTAGGAGTCGGCCACGGCGATGATGCGTGCCCCGAGGGGGATTTCTTCACCCCGCAAGCCAAAGGGATATCCCTTGCCGTCCCAACGCTCATGGTGGTAGCGGACGTAGTCCGCGCCACGTGCGAACTCTGGAAAGCGGGAAATGATTTCGGCACCCAGGAGCGGGTGACGTCGCATGAGGTCCCACTCCTCGTCACTCAAGCGGCCGGGTTTGTTGAGCACGCCGGCATCGATGGCGATTTTGCCCAGGTCGTGGACGCGCGCCGCGGCCCGCACCGTGCGCACCTCATCTGTAGGGAGGCCCATGGCCTTGGCGATTTTTTCCGCCAGTTCCGCAACGCGCTGAGAATGTCCTGCGGTGTAGGGGTCGCGATAGTCGATCACGTCGGCCATGCGCTCGACGGCCTCCAGGGTAAGGACCTCCAACCGCAAACTGTTGCGTAGGGCAATGTACACAATGCCAACAGGAATGACGGCGAGCAGAAGAGTCCAAGGCTGAACTTCAACAACTAAAGCCGTTAGGATTCCGATTAAAATAAGGGCCCAATCCTCATAAAAAGCCCGCGTCAATATCGATGAGAATGCTCTACCAAACTCGATCTTTTGGAAAAGAGCTACTGCCATGCTAATCAACGAACGGTCAAGGAATATGTAAACTATGGCTGCTCCACTAAAAGCCCAAATGACTCCGGCTTGGTTGAAATTTGGCGGAAAAGTGCCACCCAAATTCATATAGATGATTTGAGTAACACTAACTTCTATGAATCTAACCGAAGAGTTTATGACCAAATCAAGCGGCTTCGGCCGTGAAAGTAATAATCCAATTAGAACCCCCAAAGATGTAACGACACCTGCCCAAGGAGGAGGGAATAATAACAAAGAAGCAAAAACTACGCTTGTATCAACTACTATCGTTGCACGAGAACTTATTGGAATAGCAAACAAAGAAGCAAGCACAACCAGAACCATGAATATACCCATAAGAACAATTGACATAAAATTCATACCAACATTTATGTCAGCATACGCAACAAAAACAAAGAAAGACGCCACCAACAAAAAAAACGCATATGTATATATCCATCCTGACTTCTTTCTCTTCATAATTCCTCCGGAAATTTGTGTTCGTCAGAGGTTTCCCTCATAACACAGTAGAGGGCACCTCTCATAGGTGCCCTCTACTGTGTTATCATACCAACTGCTACAGATCCGAATCAATACCCAGAGCTGCCTGTCTTATTCCTCACATGTAGAGCAAAATTGCACAGACTCAATGCTGGTTCCACCACCTGAATTTTGCCCGGATGCCGCCACCATCATCGTAAATTGAACAAATACTACAATAACTACCAGGAGAAGTGCCAAAACTCGCGCCCGCAGGTTCATGTGTTGCCTCCTTTCTCTCCGAGGAATAAAAAAACAAGGCTGCCTTTACCGGGCAGCCAAAGTGTAAAACGGGAAATGCTCACATTTGTGGGGGGAGTGAACATTTCATCCGTTACCCTTCGGCGGCCCGGCCATCATAGTTCCCTTGGGAACCTTAGACCCGTGGCTTTGCGTCCCTGGGTTTCCCCAGGTTTGCCCTTTCGGGGTAACGTATTCAAGCACACAGGCAATTCAATTGTCTTAGTAAAGTATACCCCCTTTTCTGTAATTTGACAACCCTTTCAGGCCCTCCCGCCCCTCAATGACTACGCGAGAAAAAATGGGAAAAA
>JALWHQ010000094.1 GCA_026983525.1 Anaerolineae bacterium
AAGATTTCACCACCGTGATCAGGGGCAATGCCATGTAGTACAGCCAGACCTTGAGCACGTTGAACTGCATCACGAGCAGCGTCCTCATATTCTCTAGCGCGGCCGAGAATATGCCCACGCCCGCCTGGATGAACCCACCGTAAATGCCGATGAGGAAGAAGAGGGCGAGCTCCTTCACTCCCGGGCGCTCCCGAATCCGCCCTGGCTTGCCCTGGATCCACCGCTTGGGGTTGACAACCATGACGAAGAGCATGAGCACCATGATCGCGCCAATGGCCCGACGCATGGCCTGTTCGTCCAGGTCCACCGCGATGTTCGCGCCCACAATGGCCCCAAAGGCTGCAGGTACGGCCAGCCACAGGGCCTGCCGCCATTGCATCATCCCTTGGGAGTGGAACCCGCGCACGCCCACCACATTTTGCAGCAGGATGGCCACGCGGTTGGTGCCGTTGGCCATGGTCGCGGGCAGCCCGGCGAAGATGAGCATGGGCAGCGAGACGAGGGACCCGCTCCCGGCCAGTGTGTTGATGAACCCGGCCAGAAACCCGGCCAGAACGACCCCAACGTACACGAGCACGTCTGACATCGTGTTCCCCCTTGCGTTTGGTATCGGGTTTGGGCCGCGTGGGCGCAGGCGTTTAGGGAACTACCGTCACCTCGCCGACGAGCACGCGGCCGCCCACCTGGGTTCCTCCCTGGATGGGGAGGTTCTGCACCGTCTCCAGGTCGTACATGCCGGTGAGGAGCAGGTAGCGGCCGGGAGGGAGGTCCTCCGGCACGCGCACGGTGTACCAGTCCTCCATCAGTTCCCCCTGTTCCCACCGTGTGGTGGGGGTGAAGAAGAAGCCCGGCTCGGTGTCCCCCACGGCAACGGGATTGCCCCCCTCATCCGTCATGTGCACGATGACTTTGTAGCGCGCCTGGGGCGGGGCCAGGGCCAGCCAGTACAGGGAGAACCACACCTGCTCGCCGGGACGCACGGTGGTCTTGGGCACGTAGCTCCCCACCAGGCGGATGCGGTCTCCCAGCAGGATGTCTTGTTGCTGGGGCGTGATGCTCCCTCGGCCTCCGGCCCACGCGGGCGCGGTGGCCACGAGGAGGTACAGGGCTACAAGCGCGGGTACCCAGAGGAGGCGCCGCCAGCCGCGCCAGACGAGCACCAGCCACACGCCCGCGCTGACCAGGGAGATCACCTCCGCGACGCGTTGGGCGCGGGTGTGGCCGTACACAACACGTACGGTGTGTTCCCCGGCGGGGATGTCGGCCGCGAGGAGGCCCAGCGGTCCCTGGGGGCGCGTGGACACCCGCCGTCCGTCCACGTGGATTTCCCACGCGGGGAAGTAGAACTGGTGGAGTGCAAAGGTCCAGGGGGTATCGCTCTGCACCCGGAACGTGCGGCGGAGGGGGTGTTGTTTTTCGGGCATGACCCGGATGTTCAGCGGGGGCAC
>JALWHQ010000095.1:0-570 GCA_026983525.1 Anaerolineae bacterium
GGGGGGGGTGATCTCCGCCTCGTTGGGATGGTCGGGCCCCTGGGTGTGTGGGCAGGGGGCGTCGACGGTGGCTTTCGGCTGCTCCAGCAGACGGACGCAGGCTGCGGCCACCTCACGCAAGTTGTGGGGCGGGATGTCGGTGGCCATCCCGACCGCGATTCCCGCGGCACCGTTGAGAAGGACGTTGGGCAGACGGGCCGGCAGCATCGCCGGCTCCTCGAGGGTACCATCGAAGTTGGGCACCCACTCCACGGTCCCCTGCCCAAGCTCCGAGAGCAGCACCTCCGCGTAGGGCGCGAGCCGCGACTCGGTGTAGCGCATGGCGGCGAAGGACTTGGGATCGTCGGGAGAGCCCCAGTTGCCCTGGCCGTCGATGAGCGGATAGCGATAGGAGAAGGACTGGGCCATCAGCACCATCGCCTCGTAACAGGCGGAATCCCCGTGGGGGTGAAACTTGCCCAGTACATCACCCACGGTACGGGCCGACTTCTTGTACTTGGCGGTGGCCGCCAGCCCCAACTCCGACATGGCGTAGACGATGCGCCGCTGGACCGGTTTGAGTCCGTCGCC
>JALWHQ010000095.1:580-1443 GCA_026983525.1 Anaerolineae bacterium
ATGGATGGCTGATCGGTCATGGCGCCTTGTCCGGAATTGTCTCAGCAGTCGTTGTCGAGATACGGAGGAGAGAAGGGAACATCACACCTCCGCCAGATCACCCTTCTGCTCCAGCCACCGCTTGCGCTCGGCGGCCCTTTTCTTGGCCAGCAGCATGTCCATCAGGGCTCGGGTCTCGTCCCCTGCCTCCACCACCAGGCGTACCAGACGGCGGGTGGTGGGATCCATGGTGGTCTCGCGGAGTTGCATGGGATTCATCTCGCCCAGTCCCTTGAAGCGCTGGATAGTCACCTTGCCACGGATCTTCTCAGCGGCGATGCGGTCCAGAACCCCCTGCTTTTCGGCATCGTCGAGGGCGTAGAAGGTCTCCTTGCCCACGTCGATGCGGTACAGCGGCGGCATGGCGACGAAGACGTGACCCGCCTCGACGAGCGCCGGGAAGTGGCGCAGGAAGAGGGCACAGAGGAGCGTGGCGATGTGGGCACCATCGGAATCGGCGTCCGCCAGAATGCAGATCTTTCCGTAACGCAGTCCCTTGAGTTCGCTGGAACCGGGATCGACCCCGATGGCGATGGCGATGTCGTGCACCTCCTGAGAAGCGAGCACCGACTGGGACTCCACCTCCCAGGTGTTGAGGATCTTGCCCCTCAGGGGCATCACCGCCTGGAACTCACGGTCGCGCGCCTGTTTGGCGGAGCCCCCGGCGGAGTCACCCTCCACCAGAAAGAGCTCGGTGCGGGCCGGGTCCTGGGCGGTACAGTCGGCCAGCTTGCCGGGCAGGGCCGGCCCCTGGGTCACCCGCCAGCGCACCACCTTGGGGGCCGAGCGCATCCGCTGCTGGACGTTGTGGATGGGGAGGTGGG
>JALWHQ010000096.1 GCA_026983525.1 Anaerolineae bacterium
CCTCCAACCTTTAACCTTTAACCTGCTAACCTGTAACCCAATCACCGCGATGGCCGCGAACACCCACGTCAACACGCCCAGGTAATTCCCCCCCTCCACGTAATTCTTGATGCCCCAGAAGGGCGTGGTGATGGGCTCGCCCAGGGCGTTGTGGGTGATGGGCACGAAGCGCCAGGCCCAGGGGTCGAAGATGCGGTGATGGGAGGGGTTGCCGAAGACATCGGGCAGGAAGAAGGTGAGCACGTGGCGGGTAGGCCAGGCCCAGCCCAGGATTTGCGCCAGGGTGGCCGAGCCCTCGCGGAAGTTATGTTGCACGAGTTCGTACAGGGGCAGGAACTGGACGCCACCCATGCCCAGTCCCAGCAGACCACCCACGGCCAGCCAAATTCCCGTGCGCAGCGCGGGCCACAGCTTCCCTACCGCGCGCCAGGTCGCGACCAGCTCCCACACGCCCAGCATCAGGAGCACCAGCAGCGTGTTGTAGAGAATCTCCACATGCCCCGCCAGGGTGGTCAGGGCCAGCACGCCCGCCAGGGCCACCACGTAGGGCGTCGGGTTGAACGCGCCTGTCCCTTTCTCCCGCTGCTTGCGGAACACCAGGTGCACCAGGCCCATGAGCAGGGGTAACCAGGTCGCCGCGGCGATGATCATGGGGAAGACGACGCTGACGATGAAGAAGCCCGAGAACTGATAGGCCACGCCCGCGAAGAGCGCGGCCCAGCGGCTGCGCTTCAGGATGCGCGCCAACGCGTACATGCTCATCCCCGCCAGGGCCAGTTGCAGCCAGGTGAACACCCCGTAGGCGAGGGGCAGGGGCAACACGTAGTACACAAGGCTCAGCGGGTACAGGCCCGAATGCTGTCCCCCCGCCAGGAAGGGCATCCCCGTGAACAGGTACGGGTTCCAAAGGGGAATTTCGCCCGTCCGAAAACTCTGGCGCAGGAACGTCTTCCAGGCGTAGTTCTCGAGGATCAGGTCGGAGAGGAGTTCGTTGTGGGGCACGGTCGCGCCCATCTGCTCGGCAAAGGCCTTCCACGGCTGAAAGGTGTACAGGTTGTCCGCGGGCAGCAGAGTTTTGCCTCCCAAGACGACGGGCCAAAACCACAAGAGGGGCAGTACGAGCAGCGCCAAAAAGGACCAGAGTGTGTGTCCCAATCGCTTTATCAAGCGCTTGTTTCCGTGGGTCATCGAAATGACCGATCTCCCTTTAGTGATTCCCGGGCGGCTCGACCGCCCCGGCTTCACATCTTGCGTCTCAACGTGCAATGTGCAATTATAGCCCAGTCCCATGGAGGGCTGAAAGCATGAAAACAACCTGGTCACATGATCGAGCACATCATCGCTCGATAATTGTGTTATCCGCCATTGTCCTTCTCCTTGTGCCTGCCATCATAGTATTAGAAGCCCGTCGGAGTATGGGATTACTTCCCCCAGCGGAGA
>JALWHQ010000097.1 GCA_026983525.1 Anaerolineae bacterium
ATAATTGCTCCCAGGATACCATCGCGTAATGTACGCATCCTCAACCCCATCAAAACCCCACTCCCCCTCTCGCAACATCACCGTCTGTGGAGGCCCATACGTAAACACCGTCGGTGTATACGTCGGCGTCGGCGTATACGTCGGCGTTGACGTCGGTGTTGGAGTGGGTACTTTGGTAGGCGTTGGTGAAGCAGTAGGCGTGGGTGTGGCTGTAGGCAAGGGGAGAGGTGAATTCGGTGATGTTGGCGTAGCCGTAGGAGTACCGGGTGCTCCAGGGGATCCCAAAGGTTCGCGGTACGTGATCTCGAGCATTGGCCGCAAGTGGAGGGCTGGATACTCCTGGCTTAGGATACTATGCTGCACCTGAGGAGCATTCCCCTGACGAAAGCCCTGGAGAATCAGACCATAGTTTGTGCTCGGATCGTTCACCCAGCGCTGAACAGCCTCGGTGACGTCAATCTCCATCCAGGAATAGGTGCTGTTGAACACGGTTTCTCCCACCGGTACAGGAGAACGATCGCTCGCACCGGCAGCCCCTTCAGTCGCCCACGGGATATTTCGGGTGGCTCGATACCACGTCGCCTCGGTATCCTTCCACGGTTTCAACAGCCTATAGGCGCGCACCACTATCGGCACACCTCGATTACGAGATGCCGAGTACAGGCGCAATAGGGCACGTTCTACTTTCGCCCCGCGTGGAACTCGTTGCTCAAGAGGGAAGCGCACGAGCAACTCGTGGGTAGGGCCGTAATCATCCTCCGTACGTAGGTAGACGATGGCTGCACGCCCATAATTGGCGCTCGCATACCACCGGCTAATCATCGTATCTTCCGCGCCTGTATATCCGTCCTGCCCTTCACGAATCTGTATAGTTGTGGAAGGGCCAAACGTAGGTGATCTTGGAGTGGGCGTGAACGTGAAGGTGGGCGTAGGAGTAGGGGTCGGTGTGTTCGTTGGTGTAGGCGAAGGGGTAAAGGTCGGGGTTGGAGTTGGAGTGACAATCTGATATTCAATAACCAAGCGCGGCCGCAACGTAACGTGACTGTCTTCACTGCTAAGAAATGTATGTTGCACCGCAGGATATCCAGGCACGACGAAATTCTGCACAATGAACCCCAGATTTTCCTTCTGACCAGAAGCCCAGGCTTGTACAGCTTCCGTTACATCAAAAGTTATCCACGTGTACGTGGCATTGAACCTAACCGAGGCAATGGGGGTCGGGTCACGATCTGTAGCACCTAATGCGCCCGGTTCTTCCCATTCTTCCTGCTGAGAGGCCCTGAAGAACGTGGCCTCGTCTTCCCTCCATGCTCGTCGCAGGGTGAACACCTCAAAACGCCCGGGAACAGCGCGATTGCGCGAGGCCGAATAGAGTTCAAGCCGCGCGCTACGCACGCGCACATTTTTCGGCAGCGAGGACAAATCGAAGCGCAACAGCGCTTCCATGGTAACCCCGTCTCGGTCTTCTCCGCGCACACGAAGATAAGGCGAGGAGCCAAAGTTCACGTTACCATTGGGCCACCAGCGATTGATGTACGTGTCCTCTGTCCCATCGTATCCATTAACGCCATCCTGCAGAATCAATTTCCCCGATCTTGGGATGGACGTGGCCGTAGGGGTCGGTGTCTTAGTAGGTGTGGGTGAAGGGGTTGGGGTTGCGGGCAGGGTCACCGTTACCGATGGTAGGGTCTGATTGCCCCGGTAACGCAAGACCATACCGCGCTCCCCCACAATCCAAATATGGTTGGGATCGAGTACATACAGCGCGACAGGTACGCTGTTGCCTGGCAGATCCTGCATTTGCCAGGTACGCCCTCCATCGGTAGTGGTCAGGAAAACGACCTGGGCATTTACTCGCTTCCCCGTACCGTCGGCGGAAGTCGTGCACTGGAACCAGTAATTGGGGGGATAAGGACAGCGCGCGCCTACAGCATACCCGCGATAACGGTCAAGAAACTGAACATCCATCACGTGCACACGCGGGTCGACTTGGGTGTATTGCCAAGAACGTCCACCGTTAGTCGTGTAGTAGATACGCCCATAGTTTGCGGCTACCCACCCGTTATACTGGTCGACAAAATCCACCTCGTGCACGTGTACATCAGCGAGATCGGGAAAGAAACGCTCCCACGTTATGCCATTATCTCGACTGCGCACGAAAAGCCCCCCGGTGCTCACGGAGGCAATCGCGTAGCCGTACCACCGATTACCGACCTTGATCCAATCCATACTCTCAACGGAGGCGCCCCATGGTGCCGGGTTGCCCATCCCCGAAATCCACGTGCGCCCACCATCGGTGGTGCGAACAAGATGGCCGGCGTTAGGGCTTGTCCCTACCCAACCCATAAGGCCATCGGGAGTGAAGAACACATCAAACTGGGGCTTATCATGGTAAGGGTGTTGGTTCTCCCACGTCTGGAAGCCGTCAATCGTGTGGATGATACGCCCCAGGTCACCAACAGCCCATCCCTCGTAATCGGAGATCATGAAGATGCCACGCATCGCGCGCATTTCGAATTCTTTGCGCGAAAGCGTGTACATCTCCTCCCACGTCTTGCCCCCATCTGTAGTCCGTAAAATTGAGCCGCGATAGCGGGCATTCGCACCGTACCATAGGGGCGTATTCGACTCACCGACTGCATATCCCAATTGCTCATTGACGAATTGAACATCTTTCAGCCAGTTATTCTTTCCGGTATTGAATAATTCCCACCCAGAGGCGGTGGCACGAACCGAGTTCTGCACAGGGGCGGCTGTGGACATTCCCCAGGAAACCACAACCAGGAGGAATAACAGACCGAGGACACCAAATATTCGTCCAAACGTGTTCTGCTGCATCCTTTGCCTCCGTGTGTCTTCTATCTCCGGATGCTTCTTACAGTATAGCAACGCGCACGCGCGCGGTGCTCGCTTATTCAATATACCGGGAACATGGTAGCACCACCATCCCCCATATGGCCTATGGGAGAATCCAGAAACTGACGGTAGTCTTATATCCTAAACGGAGAAACCAGCATTGAGGTTACGGGTAGAAGACAAAGTTTCACTAATGACCTTCTTGGGGGGTCTCAGCTGGAGCACGACCGTTGGCCATAAGTCGTAGAAGGGCTGCCCACAAAACACGCAGAACCAACACAAAGGGAGCAAAAAGGGCATTGATTCCCCTATCCAAGTAGAAGAAGACCCGTGCGATCAGAGCCAAAGGGCGGCGCAACACCCTTTGCAGGAAGGGCACATGAGCATATACAAGGGCAAGAACGATCGTTGCCACATTGATACCAAACCGAGTTAATTCGTGAAACTCAATGTGCAGGAACTCGCTCAGAAGGAATTCCACACCAATGTTCAGTACAAGCAAATAGGCTGCGGTTGCCAAAATAGGCTCCTTCTCGATGAGTTGGGTGAAGACACCCGCGGCAAACCGCATAGTGAGAATGCCCAACGCCACCCCGATCATCACCACAATCAGATGACGGGACAGGGCAATGGCGGCTACCACATTGTCCAAACTGAAAGCCAAATCCATTAGTTCCACCATGAGCACCGTTGTCCAAAAACCGCGCACCTTTCCACCCAAAGCCGAGATCTCTTCCAGATGCTCTTCCTCTTCGTTGTGAAAGGAGCCCAGATGTTCAACCGCCAATTTGATCAAGTATACCGCACCCAGGAACTGAAGCCATGGATTGTTGATGACAAAACTGGCCATCACCAACATCAACCCTCGACCAACATACGCCCCCAGGAGGCCTACTTTCAACGCAGCCATGCGCTGGTATCCCAAGATGGGATCGAGAAGACGCCCAATGGGGCGCAACAAGCGAGGCCAAGGAACAGGTTTATCATTGGGAAGAGGAGACACCATTGCCCCCAAAACAGCAGCATTATCGATGGAAAGAATGCCTTCGAGGAAGATCAACTGTAAGATAATGGTCAGAAACGCGAGGTCAAACGTTGGCATTTCCATTGCACCGTACCCCTAACCAATTTATGAAATTCGGGGGAGTTCCTCTATAATCCACCACATCCTCGGCTCTCACTTTAGAATTGGAGGCGTCCTGTAGCATAAACAACCTTTTGCTGATAATCGGTGACGTAGCGCTGTAACTTTTCCATCAAACGACGCCACTCTTCCGTGCGCATGATTTTCTGTAGAGTATCCAAATCTTGAGCCACGGCGTACGTCACTATCTGGGGGGCATTCCCATGAATTGTGTAAAGGACCTCTACAGTTTGCAGGCCCAATCGCATGAGGCCGGGCGCAAATTCTTGAACAATAAACTCAAAGTATGACTGCTCTTGCCCGGCTCGAATGTTCCAACTCATGATGAGTTTGACCATGCGCACCTGTATACCTCCCAAGGTCGGGGCGCCCGACCATTGTGAGTCGCAAATGCATTTAAACCAATGGGGTATTTCCCCTTACAATGTCCATAGCATAACAAACAGACGCTATTTCGACAAGTTGTCGCGCTCCTTTATCCCCCTCCTGCTGTTGCTTGCCTGTCTCCTCCTCCCATTTGGGAGTACAGCTCAGGGTCCGACATCCGAAACCTTCCCGGATCTGGTGCTCGTGCCTGAAGACAGTGATACCATCGTTCTGGTCAATGCGTTCACAGTGGACGCTACATTACTGGAGAACTCAGTCGGAAGTCGCTGGCAAGTGGTCACTCGCATTCGACTGCATAATCCAAGCCCTACGGAGCCTGCAACCATCCGCTTACGCCTTACCACAAACACCGAGACATCCCTTCCTTCCGACCTACGCATGACGGTCGGTCGCGATGAAGACCAAGCCCAACCCTTCGCCTCCCCAACCTATGAGCGCTCGCTCCAACCGGATGAGCGTCTATGGCTCACATTTGTTTACACCACGCCCGTCACGACGACCCCTTGGACGTGGTTCCGTTATGGAGTAAATCGCCTCCAGGCCTGGCCCAAGGTTGTAGGAAGCGTGCGCGTGTCCGTCCATATGCCTCGCCAGTTGCCCCGCGAAACCTTCCTGCACATCTCACCCGATACTACCGCATATAACGGCTTGCTCGTGGAATGGCAATGGGAAGAACGTACCCCCCCCGTTCCGGTGGAAGTGCTTGTTCTTCGGCCATCTGTATGGGACGCCATAGTCCAAGGACGGGCTGGGAACGCACGCGGTGATATAACGGCTCAAGCACAGTTGGCTCGCTTGCTGACCGATATGGTAACTACAGAGGGGGCTCCCCACGAAGTCGTGGATGCTTTCTACCCGGAGGCACTCGGACTATGGGCTACACTGGCCAAGGCTCGTCCTGATGATCCGCAGCCATGGCGTGAAATGGCTACACTGTACCAACTCCAAGCCGAACATGAAGATGCGGACTCATACACAACCCTGGCCCTGGCTGCGCTGGAGGAGGCATGGGCACGAGGGGACCGCAGCGAGGCCGCGCGTGAGCACCTGGCCCGGATTATTCGCGAGCAAGTCGATCACCTTCTGGCTGAAGCCCGCTGGCAAGACGCGCTGGCCGCCATCCAGCGCCTGGAAGACGTCCTCGGCCCCGGGGGAGAAGACGAGGTCGCGGATCTGCACCGCCAGGTGGCCTTTAAGTGGGCACAAGCCGAGGCAACAGATGGAAATCGGGAGGGGATGCTCCGAGCCCTCTCCTTGGGGTGGGGCGATAGCATTCTCGGCTACTTCGTGCCCCGCTATCCTCCCTTGCGCTACCTGACCATAGAGGTAACCACCGAGGAGCGGGTGCGCACCATCGTGATTACCGCGGCGTTAGCCCCCGGCGCTCAGCCTGATCCCCAAGACACATGGAGGTCCATTGTGCGCGCATTGAAGGCGGCCGTGCCTGCTGGTTCAGTCAAAGACGAGCAGAAGGGCAACTTGGTACGGGCAGAGATACGCATCCCCTTTGCGGACGCGGACGAACTGCGCTCCGCGCAAGCACGTGTAGTCGGCGTAATACCCGACCGCCCCGAATGGGCTCTCGTGCGCGCGGCTCTCACTCCTCTGCGGCTGGAACGCACGCGGACGTCCACCTTGTGGAGCGAGGAAACTCGCTGGCGCGAGGAAGTGGACCTGGGAAGCGTCCAGGAAGCGGTGGACGAGGTGGTAGGGGGGCTGCGCACGGCGATGGCCGCGCCCCTGCCCCCGGACTTCCCCGAGGCACTCGTCCCTCTACTGCGGCAGCAACGGGAGGCGGATTTGCTGGCTTGGCAGGGGTTGCGGGATGAAATGGCCGCGGTGTACACCCTGCAGTGGGATGACCCGCCAGGTTCGCCTTTGTATCGCCGCTGGCACCTCGCGCCCGGGGAACACGTGCTTATGCAGGCCACGCGCGCCCAGCCCAACGTCCCCCGGCTCACCGCGCTGGCCGCCACCCTCCTCTTCGGGTGGACTGTGCTGTCCTTGGTGTTGTGGCGCGCCCTAGGCCGCGAGTGATGGTGGGGGCGGCAGTTGGAGGTTGAAGGTTGAAGGTTGAAGGTTGAAGGAATAAGCGAGGGACGGCGATGAGGGACACCCGTTTGCTCGTAGCGCTTGTCATCACCCTTGTGGGGCTGACGATGCTGGTGGTGGCGTGGAGCGTGGCCGCCGCGCCCGCGTGGCTGCAAATCCCTGGCGGCCTCTTCACCCTTTCGCCTGGCAGCGCCTGCTGGAAGATCCCAAGGAGGCGCTGGCGGCCGTGCGGGCTCACGCCTGGCACTACCTGGCCGTGGGCAAGGCGCTGAACGACATGCACGAGAAAGGGGGCGAGAAGGTGGCGATAGCGGTGCAAGGCTTTGCGGCCATCTGGCCCCACCTGGACGCGGCCTGGTACCGCCTCCGCCCGCCCGAACCAGAACAGGAGGGAGAAGGTC
>JALWHQ010000098.1 GCA_026983525.1 Anaerolineae bacterium
CCACCTGCAGGGCCGCGTCCTCGACGATGTTCAGGTCGTACAACAGGTACGCAAAGTCGGGCACGTGGGGCCGCATCCCCTCAGGCACGCCCAGCAACGTGCCGAAGTCCGTGGGCGCCTGCCACACCCGTTCCCCGTGGTACACCACCACAGGAACGATGGGCCCCAGGCGCCTTTCCTCCCGCCACATGCCCTCCCAGATGCGCACCATGTAGCGCAGCACCTGCCAGCCCACCCAGGGGTCGGGGTAACTCTTGTGTTCGAAGAGGAAGTAAACGTAAGCCTCGTCCCCGTTCCGCAGGCGGGTGCGGCAGAGTAGGTCCCCCTGGTGGGAGCGGAGGTCGGGGTCGACGAAGGAGGCGTCGACGACCTCCAGGGCGTTCAGGTCGAGGTGGGCGACCACGGGCTTAGGCAGGAAGTGTTGGATGAACGCGCGCGCCCGTTCGGGGTGGCCCAGGAAGTGGCGGAAGAAGCGGTCGTGGGGGTTGGTAAGGTGCGATTCGCTTGACTGACTCATTCCTTAACCCCGTGCACCATTGGGTGTCTCTATTATATCTGAAGAGGCGGCAGGAGCGAAGAAGCGCCGCTCTCCTATGACTTTCCTTCCTCCGCTATCACGGTCGCGCGCGTAACGCGTACCAGTTCCTCGGGCGTAACGCGCAGCATAGTGCGGTCATCACCGCCGCCCCCGAAGACGACGGGAAGGCTCAGGACGCGCGCGTTGACTAACACGGGCAGGGGCGTCTTATGCCCAAAGGGTGGCACACCACCCGCAGGATAGCCCGTGAGCCTGAGGACGGTCTCGGCATCTGCCAGTTTTACTTTCTTGCGGCCAACGCCGAAGTACCGCGCAAGTAGGCGCGGGTCTACCCGCTCAGGCCCGTTGGTGATATACACAACGGGTTGGCCGTCCACGAGGAAGAGCAGGGTCTTGATAATCTGCTCCGGGGGGACATTTAACGCGCGCGCAGCGTCGAGCACGGTGGGTGTCTCGCCCACATCACGCAGGAGTTGAGCGTCGATGTTATGTTCTTCGATATAACGTTGCAGGTCGTTGGGCGTCCGCATGAGGATATGATACCCTGAACTATCAAACTAAGCCAAGGATGTGTGATTGTGAGGGGGATTCGGAGGATATTATCGCGGTTGTGCTGTGTCACAAAGATTGGGAACATCCAGGATAAGGATGACTTGACCTTCACCGAGGATGGAGGCCCCCGCTATACCGGGGACAGATCCAAAGGCAGGAGGCAAAGGGCGAATGACAATTTCTTCGCGTCCCAGTAGCTCATCTACGTTGAGGCCAACGCGGTGGCGTCCTTCCCCGACAATAATTGTATATTGGGATTCTGTGACAGATCCGTTGGTGAGTCCATTCAGTAGTTGAGCGAGAGAAATGAGAGGAATAGGTTTTCCCTCCTCATCCGTTGTCACCTCCCACTGGGGAGTGGTAATTATCCGGTCATCATGAATTTCGATGATGTGTTCAACTTGGCTTAATGGGATTGCGTACACTTCCGACCCAACACGCACAAGTAAGGCTTGGATGATAGCCAGTGTAAGGGGGAGCCTTAGTCGAAAAGTTGTCCCTTCTCCAAGGGTGCTCTCTATAGTAAGGTTGCCGTGTAAGGCTTCCACCTCGCGCTTGACCACATCCATGCCCACGCCTCGGCCGGAAATATTCGTCACTTCTTGAGCCGTTGAGAAGCCCGGTGCACATATGAGCATAAGAATTTGGTGCTCGTTTAATTCCTTTGCCTCCACTGAGGAAATGATCTCGCGTTCGATCGCCGTTTGTACAATTTTGTCTTTGTCCAGGCCACGCCCGTCATCCGCGACCTCAATAACTACAGAATCTCGTTCTCGCCACGCCCGCAGCCAGATCTTGCCCCGCCGCGGTTTACCCACTCGTTCCCGTTCTTCCGGTGATTCGATGCCATGGTCGACTGCATTGCGTAAGAGATGGAGCAGGGGGTCATTTATGCGTTCCAGAATTGTTCGATCGAGTTCAATGTTGTAGCCCTCAATGATGAAATCAGCTTCCTTACCCCGTTCTCGCAGCAAGTCGCGCACCATGCGTGGAAAGCGATTGAAAATGTGAGCAACGGGCACCATCCGCGTCTGGAGAACGGTATCGCGCAGGTCGGAGAGCAAGCGATCGTGCTTTTCCAGAGCCTCCTGCAGGTCGGGAAGGTTGTGAATTTCCTGAATGCGCCAAAGGTGACTGCGGCTAATAACGAGTTCGGCCACGATGTTCAGAAGTGCGTCCAGGTGCCGCGTGTGGACGCGGATGGTTTCGGGAAGCTTGGACGCGTAGATGGTGGACTGGGGACCAGGCGTAGGTTTGGGTTCTGGATGAGCGATTTCCGTGGTCCGTTGGTTTAGGGGGGACGGTTGAGCAAGGATACGGTTCCAGTAGTCTACGTCCACCTGCGAGGGACGACCGGCAAGAATATCATTGAGAAGTGTTTGTAGGGCGTCTACTCCCTGAAAGAGGCGATCCGCAAGTTCGGGGGATAGCGCTTCCTCACCCTGACGGAGGGCGTCGAGTCGGTCTTCCAGCGCGTGGGCCAGCCGGGCGAGGTCATCGTAGCCCATGGTGGCCGCGATACCCTTGAGCGAGTGCGCGGCACGAAAGAGATCTGAGAGGGCCTCTTCCGCGTCCGGTTGCTGCTCGAGGGCGAGAAGTGCGGCGTTCATGGCTTCGATGTGCTCTCGGGCCTCGGCTGAAAAGAGGTCTCGAAATTCTGACATGTCCACAGGCATGCGGGTGCTTCTCCTAATTCCGGGAGGGTCTTTTCGAGCGCAGGTCCCGGCCCCACAAAATGTCTACAATGGCTTTGGAAATTTTGTCCAACGGCAGCACTTGGTCAACAACTCCTGATTCGATAGCCGCTCGGGGCATGCCGTGAATCACACTGGTTTCCCTGTCCTGGGCGATTGTGATGCCACCGTGCGATTTTACATGGCGCAATCCATCACGGCCGTCTGCCCCCATGCCCGTAAGTACGATACCGATAGTACACGGGCCAAAAACATCCGCGGCATCTTTCAGTGTCACATCCGCTGCTGGCCGCACGTTGTGTACAGGCCGTCCTTTTTCAAGGATAATGCACACCGTGTTCAGGCGAGATCGCTGTAAGCGCATGTGAAAACCTCCTGGTGCTACATAGGCCGTGCCTGCGCGTAAAATTTCGCCATGTTCTCCCTCCTTGACAGAAATGGCGCATTGAGCGTCCAGTCGTTCGGCGAAAGAACGGGTGAACCCGGGCGGCATGTGCTGAACTACAAGAACAACGGCCGGAATTTGGGCCGGTAATTGGCGAAGCACCTGTTCTACCGCGCGCGGGCCGCCGGTGGAGGCGCCAATAACGATGGCCCATGTAGGAGTGGTACGGTGTCGGCTGGGAAGTTGCTTATTCATGGGGGGATTCCGCACGTTTCAACTCATCGGCTTCTTTCATTGTCAACACGCGGCTCAGGTCAAGAACGATGAACAACCTGTCGTTGTATGTTGTCATTCCTGTGAGGAACACGCCGCTTATGTCGGCGATCATATCTGGTGGAGGTTCAATGGTGTCTTCTGGCAGCCGTACGATTTCCGTGATCGTGTCAACGATCATCCCTACGCGATGGCCCTCTGTTTGGACAACCACAATGCGCGACTCGTCGGTTCGTTCGCCCACTTCCAGACCTAACCGTTTCCTCAAGTCGATGACGGGTATGATTTCGCCGCGAAGGTTAATGATGCCTTCGATGAATGATGGAACACGTGGCACGCGTGTGATGTCTGTTAGGGAGACAATGCGCCACACCTGCTCGATAGGGACGGCGAACTCCGTTTTCCCAAGGCGAAAGGCGACGAACTGGCGCTGATTGACGTCCAGAAATGCATTGTCCTGTTCCATTGAGATTCCCTTCCCGTATTGGGGTGTTAGGCAGGTTTGGCCTCTAATCGACCTTAAAGCGGGCGACGAGGGACTGGAGGTGCGCGGCCATTTCGGCGAGTTCCTGGGCGGCGGTGGCGAGTTCTTCGGTGGCGGCCATTTGTTCTTCGACAGAGGCGGCCATTTCTTCGGCAGCGGCGGCCTGTTCTTCGCTGATGGTAGCCATTTCGTCGACGGCTTGGCGGACGTGTTCGGCCTCTGTTTTTTGCTGTTGAGCGGCCTGGGCGCTGGTTTGGGCGAGTTGTGCGGTATGGGAGACAAGGTCAGCGACGATGGAGACTTGTTGGAGAACATGTTCGATATCCTGCTGGATGTGGGCGTTGATGGAGGCGATTTCGTTGACGGAGAGGCGAGAGTTTTCGGCGAGTTTGCGGACTTCGTCGGCGACGACGGCGAAGCTTTTGCCGTGTTCGCCGGCGCGAGCGGCTTCGATGGCGGCGTTGAGGGCGAGGAGGTTGGTTTGGTCGGCGAAGCGTTTGACGGTGCTGGTGATATGCTGGATGTTGGTGGAGCGCTGGTGGAGGGAGTGGATGAGGGAGGCGAGTTGTTGGGTGGCAGCCTTGGCGTTTTCGACGGCAGCGAGGGTGTCGTTGGTGTTTTGGGAGATAAGTTGAGTGGCTTGGGAGAGGGTTTGCATGGAGCGGGCAATGGTTTCGGCCTGGGTGGCCTGGGCGGAGGCGCCTTGGGCAACCTGTTGGACGGTGTCGGTGATTTGGTTGGCGGAGGCGTTGACCTCTTCGGTCATGCTGGAGAGTTCCTCAGAGGAGGAAGCTAAGCGGGAGGAGGTGTCGCGTATCTCACGGGTCAATGTTTGTAATTGATGATGCATTAAGGCAAAGGCCTGTCCGAGTACATCCTTGTCGGAGCGTGTCTCAACCGTCACCGAGAGATCCCCGTTGCCAATATGCCGGGATTTTTCTGCCAGGCCTTGAAGATATTCCATCATTTCCACAAAGGCTTCGGCCAGTTGCCCTATCTCCGTGTTTACGTGATATGCCACCTTTCCTGACGTATCCCCTTGGGCAATGCGTCGGGAAAGGGCGGTGAGTTCCCTTATGGGTTGGATGACTTGTCGATATAGGGTGAAGAGGATTATGCCGATTACCATTGCACCGCTACCGAAGCCGATGACCCCGGTTTGCCAGGTCAATCCGTTCTTCCCAAGCAGATAGGCGATAGTGGCAATAATTTCGATGAGAATGCTAACCCAAAGCATGATGTTGAAGGTGATGGAAGGTCCAAGCTTCCACCGGATAACCACCAACATCACAACCAGAATAAGTCCGCCGATAAAGGCAGCGATAACGACATCAGACAATGCTTCACTAAAGATCACGTAGTTGCCTCCAGAGGGAGTTTTGAGTGTGTGTCCTTTTTCCGATAAATGCGCGCCTTGGGGACAACAATTTCGAAAAGGGGAGTCGCGTTGGCGGAAAGAATTTCCGATTTGCCCAGGACCAGAAACCCTCCATGCTTTAGGGCTTTGTGGAATTTGTGGAGAGCGACAAGTTGTTGTTCTCGCTGAAGGTAGATGAACACGTTCCTGCATAGGATGAGGTCGAATCGACTCGGGGGGGTGGCGGAAATCATATTGTGGCGCCGAAACTGGACCATGCGTTTGATCTCCGGAATGACCGCGCGGCCTTCGTTGGTTTGTACGAAGTATCGCTCCAAGAAAGGCCACCTCGTCCCCCGAAAACTGAACGCGCCGTACACCCCCAAACGCGCTTGCTCCAATTTCGCAGCATCGATGTCCGTTCCCAGAATGCGCACGCGCCATCGTGGGAGGTGGTTGCCGAGCAATTGGTGCACCATAATGGCCAGGGAATATGCTTCCTCTCCGCTGGCGCATCCCGCGCTCCAGATGTCCAGCCGCGGTTGGGTTGTTCGCTTCTTGGCAAGAATGAGCGGGCGCAGGACTACATCACGGATGGCCTGGAACACGTCCGGATCGCGGAAGAAACTGGTCAAGTTGATGGTCATGGCCTCGAGGAGGCGGTCGTATTCGTCGTCGTCCAGCAGGTGCATGTACCTCCGATAACTGGTTGCGCCGAGTGCGCGTAGGCGTACCTTGACACGTCGAACAATGAAGTTTTCCTTATAGTGGCGCAGATCAATCCCGCGCTCCCGATGAATCTTTTCCAGCAATGCTTGTAATTCTTCGTTCAACTATGGCACTCCTTTAGTCCTTTCAACTACACCATATCCAGTATAGCGGGAAGTAGGGAGCGATTGAATAGGTATGAAGTACTACACGGTGGGGAACACTTCTGAAATGGAAATTACCGCTGTAGGCGTACGCGGTGCACCTCGCTGCCGTCCACAGCCCGGTAGAGGATAACGAGTAGGTCATCCGTGGGGCCTGGGGGCAGGAGGAGGTCGTAAACGTCGACCACCCGCTCGCCCGGCTTCCACCCTCGCGTGGGATATGTGTTGTGTACGGGCACGCTGTCCACGGCCCGGGCTACGGAGCCATCCGGCCGCAGTAGACGTGCCGATATTTTCAGATCCTCCTGGGGGGTGGCGTGCACGTCCCAGTACAGCACGAGGCGGATAACCGGTCCGGTGTGGGTTGCGCGGTTCACGACATCGTAACCGACCAGGGTGATGGCCGGTGTGAAGGGTTCGCGCAAGGGCCGGGGAGGAACGGGGGTGTCATCTGCCTGGGGTAAGCGCACACGCACGAGGGGCCCCACCGCGTCCAGGGAATAGCGCGATACCGCGGGGGGCAACGGGCGGGTGATGAACACCTCTCGCCCCGCGGCCATCATCTCCTCGATGGCCTTCATGCGCTCCTCCTCCCGATCCGCGGGGACGACCACCAGGTCGGGACGATACCCCAGCACGTCCCGAAAGTAGCGCACGAGGGTC
>JALWHQ010000099.1 GCA_026983525.1 Anaerolineae bacterium
AGGCCGACCCGCGCACCGTGCCCCTCGACCAGGCCGAGTTCATCGTCGCGGGGGGCAACGGCGTGCGCGACTTCAGCCTCATCTGGCAGTTCGCGGACCTGGTGGGCGCGGCCGTGGGGGGCAGTCGCGTGGTCTGCGACGATGGCCGCCTGGAACGCTCGCGACAAATCGGCGAGAGCGGCGTGATCGTCTCCCCCCGCTGCTACATCGCGGTGGGCATCTCGGGCGCCATTCAGCACGTGCGGGGCATGCAGAACTCGGAGATCGTGATCACCATCAACACCGACCGCCACGCGCCCATCAACGACCTGGCCTCCCTGGCCGTGGTGGGGGATGCGGAGGAGGTGTTGAGGGCGTTGATTGAGCGACTACGTGGCTGATTTTCGATCACCAGTCGTTGATCGCTGGGTACATCTTTCATGGGGTATCGGATATCAGGTATCGGGTAGCGGGTGTTGGGGATGCGATATTCGGTTAGTAGTGGCTCCCTCAATACCCAACGCCCAATATCCGATACCCAATATCCGATACCCGATACCCAATACCCAATACCTGATACCCGAGGTCAACGTACTGCTCGATATGTCCTTCACAGATTCGTGCAAGGTGAGTCTGGAGGTTGTACGAGAACGGTGAAATGTCAACCATCGGCGTATGCGTAAGCCAGGGCATCTTCACCAACGGGCCGTTGTCCCTGAACGGGCAGGGGGAGGGGTCTCTCGCGCCCGCGGCCATGCCCAACCCGCTGGATGAGCGGGCCGTGGAAGCCGCGGTGAACCTGCGGGACGCGCGAGGAGGCCGCGTGGTGGCCGCGGCCATCGGCCCGATGGAGGAGGACGTTCTGCACCACTACTGTGGCCTGGGCATTGACGAGTTCATCCATGTGGATGACGAGGAGGCGGCGCCCCTCTCGCCCGAACAGGCAGCCCTGATTCTGGCCCGCATCTGGCAGCGCCAGCAACCTGACCTGGTCCTGTGTGGCGAGCGGCGGGTCAACGGTCGCGGCACGGGGATGACGCCCGTGGCTCTGGCTGTCTACCTGGGCTGGCCGCTGCTCCCTGCGGCCGCGGACATCACCTGGCGCGAGGGGGATGTGACCGTGGAACGGGTGATCGAGCATGGGGATCGGGAGGTGGTGCGCGCGCGGGTGCCCGCGGTCATCACCGTGGCCGAGACGCACCCGCTGACCCTGTACCCCGCGCTGACCAAGGCGCGACGGGCGCGCGTCCACCGCCTCACCTTGGCCGACCTGGGGTTGAGCGTGGAGGAGGTGCGCGCGGCGGGCCCGCGCGTCGAGGAGGTAGGGCGGAAGAAGGCACGGCCGCGACCGCGCAAACTTTACGTGCCCCCCAGCACTATGTCCGCGGCTGATCGCCTGGCCGCGTTGCTCAGCGGGGGCGTCCAGCGCGAGCGTTCAGGTGGGGGGAACAAGTTCTTCGACGGCCCACCCGACAAGGCCGCGGAGGTGATTCTGAATTTCCTGAAGGAGGAAGGCATCCTGGACGATGGAGGATAGACGATGGACGATAGACGATGGACGATGGTCGGTTGTCTATCGTCTATCGTCCATCGTCCATCGTCCTCCTACGGTGAGATTCCCATGGCCGAACAACGACCGTCACTCAGCCAACAGGCCTACGAGGCCATCAAGCGCAAGATCGTCTCCCTGGAATTGCCGCCAGGCGCGCTCATCGATGAAAGCGCGCTGCGCGAGGAACTGGGCATCGGGCGCACGCCCATTCGCGAGGCGCTGCAACGCCTCTCCCTGGAGAAACTGGTCGTCATTCACCCTCGCCGCGGCACGTTCGTGAGCGACGTGCGCCTGGCCGACCTGCAACGTCTGACCGAACTACGCCTGACATTGGAGGCGCTGGCCATGCGCCTGGCCGCGCAGCGGGGTACCGAGGAACACTGGCAACGCATGGCCCTGGTCCTGGCCCAGGCCCCCTGGGACAAGACGGACACCGACAACGAGGAGTGGATTTGCGTCGACCAGAAGTGCCATGAAATCGCCTATGAGGCCACGGACAACCCCTACCTGCGGGACATTCTCACCATGCTGTACGCGCACAGCCTGCGGCTCTGGTACATTGCCCTCAGAGAAATCGGCGACATGCGCCAGGCCATTCGCGAGCACGAACACATCCTGGAGGCCCTGCGCGCGGGCGACGGCGACCGCGCGGCCCAGTTGATGCAACGCCACATTCTCGCCTTTCACGAGCAAATCCAGGCGACTATGCTGGCAGTGTCCTTATAATCGCCGCTTTCGCTGATTTTGTGGTCAGGTTCCTGGAATGTGGGGTTAGGGGTATTGGATATTGGGTATTCGGTATTTGGTATCAGGGATTGGGTATCAGGTATTGGGTATCTTTGAGGGGAGCACTCCTAATACCCAATATCCGATACCTGATACCCGATACCCGATATCCAATACCCGATACCTGACACCCGACACCAACACATTGCTATTCCCTACCTTTGGGAGGCCCAATTGAGCCGACGACGGGAACGCAGACGACGCCGCGAACGCCTTGCCGACGTCGAGCGCATCGCGCAGCCCTTGCGCCGCGTGCCCACCTACGCGCTGGTGGATCCTGAGGTCGTAGAAACCATCCACCAGAAGTCCCTGCGCGTGCTGGCCGAGGTGGGCATCGCCTTCTACGACGGGGAGGCCCAGGGCATCCTGCGCGAGCACGGCGTCGAGGTGCGCGAGGACATCGCCTACTTCGATCCCGACCTGGTGGAACACTACGTGGCCCAGGCGCCCGCCGAGTTCACCCTGCTCGCCCGCAATCCCGAGCGGAACGTGCACATCGGCGGAGATAGCGTCTGCTTCGCGCCCGTGTACGGCCCACCCTACGTGGTGGACTGGGAGGAAGGCCGCCGTCAGGCCACCCTGGCCGACTTCGAGAACTTCGTCAAACTGGCCTACATGTGCCCGTACATCCACCACTCGGGCGGCGTCATCGTCGAACCCAACGATGTGCCTATTCCCGTGCGCCACCTGGACATGCTCATGGCGCACGTGGTCTACAGCGACAAGCCCTTCATGGGCATGGTGACCTCGGGCGAGGCCGCGGCGGACAGCGTGCGGGTGGCCGAAATGCTGCTCGGCGAGGAGCGCATTCGCGAACAGCCCGCTCTCATCTCCCTGATCAACATCAGCAGCCCGCGGCGCTTGGACGAGCGCATGTTGGCCGCGCTTATCGTCTACGCGCGCGCCCGCCAGGCCATCCTCATCTCCCCTTTCATCCTTTCGGGCGCGATGGCCCCCGTTTCCATCGCGGGCACGCTGGTGCAGATGAACGCGGAGGTCCTGGCGGGCATCGCGTTCGCCCAGATGATCGCGCCTGGCTGTCCCGTGGTGTACGGCATGTTCCAGACGAACGTGGACCTGCGCACGGGCGCGCCCGTGTTCGGTTCCCCCGAAAGCCAGATTGCCCTGCTCGTGGGCGCGCAACTGGCCCGCCGCTACAACCTGCCCTACCGCAGCGGCGGCATGTTCACCAGCGCCAAAATCCCCGACGCGCAGGCGGGCTACGAGTCGGTGATGAGCATGTGGCCCGCGGTCCTGGCCCGCACCCACTTCATCCTCCACGCCGCGGGCTGGCTGGAGAACGGCCTGGCCGCGGGGTACGAAAAGTTCGTGCTGGACTGCGACGTGCTGGGCATGTTTCACACTTTCCTCAAGGGGTTGGACACCTCGGAGGACGCCTGGGCCGAGGAGAGCATTCGCACCGTGCCGCCTGGCGGCCACCACCTGGGCACGGAACACACCATGCGCCACTACCGAACCGCGTTCTACCGCGCGCAGGTATTCGACTACGCCACTGCGGAACAGTGGGCCGAGGAGGGGAGCAAAACCGCGTACCAGCGCGCGGCCGAACGCGTCCAGCAACTGCTGAAGGCGTATGAGCCCCCGCCCCTGGACGAAGGGACGCGGGAGGCCCTGGAGGCGTTTGTCGCACAAAGGAAGGAAGAGATGATGCGTAAAACGTAATGCGTAATGCGTGAAAGACACTTTTGCAGATTCCATCACGCATCACGCATCACGAATTACGAATTACGCATCACGCATCACGCATCACGCATCACGCATCACGCATCACGCATCACGCATTACGAATTCACACCAACCAAAGGACTCATGACCATGTTCTGGAAACGCACCAAGAAACCGACGACAACCATCTTCTTCGCCACGGACGTGCACGGATCGGACATTTGCTGGAAGAAGTTCATCAAGGCGGCCGAGTTCTACGAGGCGGATGTCCTCATCCTGGGTGGGGACATGACGGGCAAGGCCATCGTGCCCATCATCGACGAGGGGGGCGGGCACTACCGCGCGGTGCTGCTGGAGCAGGAGTTCACGCTCGAGGGCGCGGACGAGTTGGAGGAGATGAAGCGCAAGATCTCCAATCGCGGCTACTACCCCTACGTGGTCACGCCCGACCAGTTGGCCGAGTTCGAGCAGGATCGCAGCCGCGTGGATCAGGTGTTCAAGCAGGAGGTATTGAAGCGGGTGGAGGAGTGGCTGGCGTACGCGGACGAACAGTTGGCGCGGCTCGGCGTGCCCTGCTACGTGGCCCCGGGCAACGACGACTTCTTCGAAATCGATGACCTGATTCGCCAGGCAAAGCACGTGCACCTGGCCGACGGCCAGGTCGTTGCGTTGGACGACTATCACGAGATGGTCAGTTCGGGCTGGAGCAACCGCACGCCATGGAACACGTACCGTGAGGCGGACGAGGACGACCTGAAGCGGAAATACCTGGAAATGATTCAGCGCATGAAGCGCCCTGAGACGGGGGTGTTCAACTTCCACGTGCCCCCGTACAACTCGAAATTGGACGAGGCACCCCAACTGACGGAAGACCTGACGCCCACGTACGCGGGCCGTGCGCTGGTGCCCGTGGGCAGCACGGCCACGCGGGAGGTTATCGAGGAGTTCCAGCCCTTGCTGGGTCTGTTCGGGCACATCCATGAAGCGCGCGGGGTGGCCCGCATCGGCCGCACCCTGTGCATCAACCCTGGGAGCGCGTACGAGCAGGGCCGCCTCCTGGGCGCGCTCATCACCCTGGAACCAGAAAAAATCAAGCACTACACGTTGACGATGGGGTAAGCGGGGGCCGAAAAAACCTTGACGATGGACGATAGACGATGGACGGTGGAGAACCATCGTCCATCGTCCATGGTCTATCGTCGACCTGCATAACCGAGGAAGGGAGGTGATAGGCACACCCAGGACCGAGAGCACGCGAACACGGCACTGCATCATCCCCCACCACACAGGAATCGTTGTCCGTTCATGCATGAGTGCATGGACGCAGGAGGAGAGCCATGACCGTGCGAAGCGAATCGGCAGCCACGTTGTTCGTGCGCAAGGCGACGGGCCTCGTCCGCGCCTGGTCGGTGTTCGACGCGTTCATCTATGCCTTCTTTTCCGTGAACCTGGTGACCCTGGGACTGTACATCATCAGCCAGATGTATTACCTGGAAGGGGCCCTGATCCCCGCCATCCTGATCAGCACCTTCTTCATCATTTTCGAGTGCATCGTCTACGCGGGCCTCATCGCGGTGATGCCGCGCGCGGGCGGCGACTACGTGTGGCAGACCCGCATCCTCGGCCCAGGCATAGGCTTTGTCCTGGCCGTGACGGGCTGGTGGTTCATTCTCTGGCTGTGGGTGCCCCTCTACGGCGACATGCTGCGCCAGATGTTCTTCACCCCTGTGCTGGGCATCCTGGGCGCGCGAGATCTGGCCCTCTGGTTCATCCAGACGCCCGAAGGACTCTTCCTCTCCTCGATCATCGTCTGCGCGGTGGTCACCGTGTATGTAGGCATGGGGATGCGCCGCTACGCGCGGCTGCAAAAGATCGCCTTCTTCATCTCCATGATCGGGCTGGGGTTGGTGTTCCTGCTCTTGCTTTTTGGTAACTCCGACGCGTTCCGCGCCAGTCTGGAGCGGGAAGCCGCGTCCATGTTCGGGGCCAGCGGCGACGTGTTCAACGGCACCTTGAAGGCTGGGGAGGAAGCAGGCGCCGTCCTGCCCCTAATGAGCAGTCCTCTATGGCCCATCTTCCTGGCTATTCCCTACTTGGTCTTCTTCAACCTGTGGCCCAACTGGGGCGCGACCCTCTACGGTGAAGTGCGCGGGGCCAGCGACTTCAAGCGCAACTTCTACAGCATGGCGGGCGCGCTGGTGGTCACCGCCATCCTGGCCGTGATCTTCATGCTTCTCATCGCCAAGACCTTCACCTGGGACTTCTTCGTCAAGGCCAACGGCGCCTGGTGGAACTATGCCTGGGGCTACACCGACGCGCCACCCCCGCTGCCCGTGTGGCCCTACCCCGCGCTCCTGGCGTCCTTCCTCGTCTCCAACCGTCTCGTGCAGTTGATCGTCGTCCTCGCCATGAGCGCGTGGTGGTTCGGCTGGTCGGGCACCGTGTTCCTGAGTTCCACGCGCGTCATCTTCGCGGCCGCGTTCGACCGCCTGCTGCCCGAGAAGGTGGCCGAGGTCGACCCGCGCACGGGCACCCCCTTCGTCGCGCTCATGCTCATGGTCATCCCCTCCCTGGTGGTGTCCGCGCTCTTCGCCTGGAACATCGGTAACTTCCAGACCCTCACCCTGTGCGCGACCCTGGTCATCGCGGTCACCTACCTGGGATCGACCATCGCCGCCATCGTGCTGCCCTACCGCAAACCCGACCTGTACGAGGCGTCCCCCATCGCCAAGTACAAGGTGGCGGGCATCCCGCTGATTACCGTCGCGGGCGTCATCTTCGGCGCCTTCCTGGTCTTTCTGCTGTACGAATGGTTCATCGACCCGAACCAGTTGTACGGCATCGGCCTGTCCAACACCAGTTCGGTCATCTTCATGGGATTCCTCTACCTGTTGGCGCTGGTGATTTACGTGGGCTTCCGCACCTACCGCAAGCGACAGGGGATTCCCGTGGAGAAAATCTACGCCGAGATTCCTGTGGAGTAAGGAGATACTACGGACGATGGACGATGGACGATGGACCATCGTCCATCGTCCATGTACGAGGTTTTGCCTATGGCATCCACGCATCCCGATTTGCATGAGGAAGCGCTACGACTTATCGAAGGGGCTCGACAAGAGGGCATCACCATGCGCCTGTTGGGGGGTCTGGCTATTCATCACCACTGCCATACCATTCCCGACCCCTTGCAGCGCAACTACGAAGACCTGGACGTCATCGTGCGCAAGCGAGACCGCAGGAAGTTGGCTGCCTTCTTTCAGCGCATGGGCTACGAGCCCAACAAGGTGATGAACACGCTGAACGAGGCGCGGCAGCAGTTCTTCGACACCGCGCGCGACCGCCAGGTGGACGTGTTCGTGGGCGACTTCGACATGTGCCACAAGATCCCCATGGAGCATCGCCTGGACATCGAGCCCGTCACCGTCCCCCTGGCGGAACTTTTCCTGACCAAGATGCAGATCGTCGACCTGAACTACAAGGACGTGATCGACGTGGTCACCCTGCTGGCCGAGCACGAGATCGGCCCTGGGGACGAGGAAATGGTGAACAGGGATATCATTGCTGGCCTGTGCGCGCGCGACTGGGGCCTCTACACGACCATCCACATGAACATCGAGAAAGTGCGACGCCTTTCCTACGACATCGAAAAACTCTCGCCCGACATTGTCAGCCACGTGCGCCGACGCCTGGACGCGCTGGTGGAGGCGATGGAGCGCGCGCCCAAGAGCATGGCCTGGAAAATGCGGGCCAAGATCGGCACGCGCGTCCGCTGGTACCAGGAAGTGGAGGAGGTAAGACGATAGACAATGGACGATAGACGATGGACGAGGGGCGGGTCGCAGTCCATCGTCCGTCGTCCATCGTCCGCTATCCCATCCCCAGGAGTGAACCATGACACTCGAGACATATCGAGCCTACCAACTTCCCACGGCCATCAAACACGGGCTGGGCGCGCTCAAGCACCTGGCCGACGAGGTCAAGGCCCTGGGCGTGAAGCGCCCGCTGCTCGTCACCGACCAGGGCCTGGTCAAGGCGGGCCTGGTGGACGAAGCCCTCAACGTGCTGCGCGGGGGCAATGTGGACGTGGTCCTCTTCGACCGCGTCATCCCGAACCCGCCCATCGCGCTGGTGGACGAAGGGGCCGCGTTCTACAAGGAAAGCGGCTGTGACGGCCTCATCGGCTTTGGGGGCGGCAGTTCCCTGGACACGGCCAAGGCCATCGGTGTGGTGGTCACCCACGGCGGTTCGATCAGGGACTACGAGTGGGCCGACCCTAACCCGATCACCCGCCGCATTCCGCCCCTGGTCGCGGTGCCCACCACCGCGGGCACGGGCAGCGAGGTCACCCTCTGGGCCGTGATCACGGACCCCGAGCGGAAGGTCAAGTTCAACGTGGGGGGCACGCCCCACATCGGCGCGCACGTCGCGCTCATCGACCCCCTGCTCACCGTGGGGTTGCCCGCGCCCATCACCGCGGCCACGGGCATGGACGCGCTGGCCCACGCCATCGAGTGCTACACCATGGCCTACGCCCAGGCATTCACCGACGCGGTTTCCCTGCTGGCCATGGAATACGTGGGCCAGTACCTGCGCATCGCCTTTGCCCAGGGCCACAACGTGGAGGCGCGCTACAAGATGAGCATGGCCGCCATGCTGGGCGGACTGGCCTACGGCACGGAGAGCGCGGGCGCGGCCCACGCCATGAGTCAGACCGCGGGTGGCGTGCGGGATGTGCCCCACGGCGCGCTCACCGCGCGGCTGCTCGGCCCTGTCATGGAGTACAACTACATGGGGGAACCACAGAAGTTCGCGCGCATCGCCCAGGCCCTTGGGGAAGACATTCGCGGGCTCAGCGTGTGGCAGGCCGCGGAGAAGGCCGTCGAAGCCGTCTACCGCCTGACCGAGGACCTGGAAATTCCCACCATGCAGGACATGGGCTTCACCGAAGACGACATCCCCCTCCTGGCCGAACTCGCGGCCAAAGACCCGCAAACCATTGGCAACCCGCGGGATGTGGATTACCATGGGTACGTGAAGATATACAAGCGCGCGTTCGAGGTGGGGAAGAAGGGACGATAGACGATGGACGATGAACCATAATCAAACCATCGTCCATCGTCCATGGTCCATCGTCCTCCTGCAGGAGGTGCTAACAATGTCCGATAACCTGGATTTGACCGAAATGACCATCGACGAAATCTACGACCTGATGCGCGAGGACCTCTATTACGGCGAGGCCGACGAGATCGTGAAGGAGGTCAACTACCTGCTCGAGCAGGGACAATCTCCCCAGGAGATTCTGAACCGTGGATTGCTGGCGGGCATGGACGAGGTAGGCGTGGACTTTCGCGACGGGATCCTCTTCGTGCCTGAAGTGCTCATGGCCGCGCGGGCCATGAAAGCGGGCATGGAAGTCCTGCGCCCCTTGCTGACCCAGAAGGATGGCTCGCGCGCGGGCACCTTTGTCATCGGCACGGTCAAGGGCGACATCCACGACATCGGCAAGAACCTGGTGGGCATGATGATGGAGGGCGCGGGCTTCGAGGTTATCGACCTGGGCATCAACGTGCCCGCGGAGACTTTTGTCGAGGCCGTGCGCGAGCACAAGCCCGACATCCTGGGCATGAGCGCGCTGCTCACCACCACCATGCCCTACATGCGCACCGTCATCCAGGCCCTGGAGGACGCGCGGCTGCGCAAAGACGTCATCGTCTTCGTGGGGGGCGCGCCCGTCAACGACGCATTTGCCGAAGAAATCCACGCCGACGCGTACTGTCGCGACGCGGCCGTCGCCGTCGAAACCGCGAAGAAGTTCATGCGCCATCGAGCACGAGGATAGTGGGTATCGGGGATTGGGTATTAGGTATCGGGGATTGGGTATCGGAGGTTAGAGATTGGAGATTGGAGATTGACCACATGACACACGACGCATGACGCACGACGCATCACGCACGACGCATCACGAATTACGAATTACGGATTACGAATTACGCATCACGCATCACGCATCACGTGCCATGATCCGACCACTCGCTTTCCTACAAAACCACCCCCACTGCCTCGAGCGTGTGTATCGCTTCACGCTGGCCGTGTTTCGGCGGGCGCGGCCGTTGCTCGCGCGCGTGGGGTACGACCGCGCCGCGCGCGTGCTCGTCCCCGTGGAAAGGCTCACCAAGGGCGCGATCTTCGGCTGCCAGATGTGCGGCCAGTGCACCCTGCACGCCACAGGCATGACCTGCCCCATGACCTGTCCCAAGAACCTGCGCAACGGCCCCTGCGGGGGCGTACGGGCCAACGGCCACTGCGAAGTCATCCCCGAAATGCCCTGCGTGTGGGTGCAGGCGTACGAGCGCTCGCGGCACATGCCCCTTTACGGCCACGAAATCCTCCTCATCCAGCCCCCGCTCGACCGCCGCCTGGCGGACACCTCAGCCTGGATCAACGCCATCACAGGACGCGCGGAGGACACGGGCATTGTCTGGAACGCTGATGACTGAGATGCGCGCGGGCTCGCGGTTGGAGCGGGTCCTGCGCTCGGGGCGCTTCGCGGTCACCGCGGAACTGAACCCTGTGGACAGCGCGGACCCTGAGGCCGTGTACGAGCGCGCGCTGGTGCTGGCCGAAGTGTGCGACGCCATCAACGTCACCGACGCCGCGGGCGCGTACGTGCACATGTCCAGCATCGCCACCTGCGCGCTCCTCGTACGCGCGGGCTACGAACCCGTGCTGCAAATGACCTGCCGCGACCGCAATCGCATCGCGCTCCAGGGCGACCTCCTGGGCGCGGCCGCGCTGGGCATCCGCAACGTGCTCTGTCTCACGGGCGACGACGTCACCGTGGGCGACCAGCCCCAGGCCAAGCGCGTCTTCGACCTGGACTCGATACAACTCCTGCGCATGGCCCGCATCATGCGGGACAAGGGCGTGTTCCTCAGCGGGAGGCCCCTGGAAGTGCGCCCCCGCCTTTTCCTGGGTGCGGCCAGCAACCCCTTCGCGCCCCCCTTCGACTTCCGCCCCCTGCGCCTGGCGAAGAAAGTGGACGCGGGCGCGGACTTCATCCAGACCCAACTCTGTTTCGACGTGGAACGGTTTCGCCGCTTCATGGCCCAAGTGCGGGACATGGGCCTGCACGAACGGGTGTTCATCCTGGTGGGCGTGGGGCCGCTGCGCTCGGTGAAGTCCGCGGAATACATGCGCACGCGCGTGCCGGGCGTGTACATCCCCGACGAGATCGTCGAGCGGCTGCGCAAGGCGGGCGGGCCCAAACAGCAGCGTGAGGAGGGCAAACGCATCTGCGTGGAAATCATCCAGCAGGTGAAGGAGATTCCCGGCGTGGCCGGCGTGCACGTCATGGCCTTTCGTCAGGAGCACCTGGTGGCGGAAGTGGTGGAAGAGGCCGGCCTGTTGCCGCGACGTCATGCCCAGCAGACTCCCGGCGCGTCGCCCCCTTCCCCTTCTCCGGCCTAACGCCGGACGAGTGGGCGCTCCGGGGGTTGCGGACAAGCAGCCGGTCGACCGCCAGGGCTACGCCGTGTTCCCCCTCGGTGATTACCCCCTGAGGGCATGAGTCGCTCCTGAGGCACACGCAAGGTCTGCCCCGTGCTGTCCCTTTCCCTGCTTGAAAAAGTTGGCTTGTCCCCACCTTTGTGGTATGCTGATCACTCCCGTCCGCTCACCTTTGGGGATACGCCTTGTACGGGCGCTCGCTCCCCCGGTTTGGGCGCATGGGAACACCGGCACACAGAGAGGACCATGAGCACCAAACACACGAATGAGAGGACCATACGCCCCGCGCAACCGCGACATACCATCCAAGTCACATTTCCCGATGGTCGGGTCTTCGAGGGGCCTCCGGGGACTTCCCTGGAACTGTTCATGCGCGCGGCTTTCCCGAACGTAGAGATACCGATTGTTGCAGCGCTGTCGGATGGTCGTCTGCGCGAACTCACCTACGTGCCCCAGCGGGATGCAGAGGTGGTTCCCGTTGATTTGACCAGTCTGGATGGCATGCGCATCTACCGGCGGTCCCTTCTCCTGCTGCTTATCGCCGCGTTCGAAGACCTGTTTCCAGACGCCCGCCTGGTCGTGGAACATTCCCTCACCTTTGGCGGCTACTACTGCGAGGTGGAGGGGCGCGACCCACTCTCCGAGGAAGAACTGGCGCGTCTGGAAGATCACATGCGCGAACTGGTGGCAGCCGATGTGCCCATCCGGGAGGAAGAAATCCCCCTCGACGAAGCCATCCACCTTTTTGAGGCACGCGGCCAGGACGACAAAGTGCGCCTCTTGCGTTTTCGCCAGAAGGATTATGTGACCGTCTATTGGCTCGACGACACAGTGGACTACCTACACGGCTTCATGGTACCATCAACTGGATACCTACGTATCTTTGGGCTCACACCTTATCCTCCAGGATTCGCCCTGCGCTTCCCGCGGCGGTTCCACCCCACTCAACTCCAACCGGTGACCCACCTCCCGCGGCTTGTGTCCGTCTTTCGGCAACATGGTCGCTGGATGCAACTCATGCACGTCACCGACGTGGGCGCGCTCAACGAAGCCATTCATGAGGGCCGCCTGCGAGAACTCATCCTCATTGCTGAGGCTCTCCATGAGCAACACATCTCGGACATTGCCCAGGAGATAGCCCGTCGCAAGGATGTGCGCCTCGTCCTAGTGGCCGGCCCCTCCTCATCTGGCAAGACCACCTTCAGCAAACGGCTCTCCGTTCAACTTCTGGCCCTGGGGATTCGTCCCTTTGCCCTGGGCATGGACAACTACTTCGTCAACCGGGAAGAAACCCCGCGGGATGAGAACGGAAACTACGATTTCGACTCCCCCCACGCGCTCGACCTCCACCTGCTCAACGAACACCTCCACGCGCTTTTGTCCGGGGAGACGGTCACGCTTCCCCGCTTCAACTTCATTACCGGCCATCGGGAGGAAGGCCCCACCGTACGTCTGTACCCCGACCAAATCATCATCATGGAGGGCATTCACGGACTCAACCCGTTGATCGCCCAGAACATTCCGGTCGAACACACGTTCCGCGTGTACGTTTCGGCCCTGACCGTGCTCAACCTGGACCGGCACAACCGCATTTCTACCACGGACACGCGCCTTATTCGGCGGATTGTGCGCGACGCGCGCACGCGCGGCCACACCCCCGAGGATACCATCCTCATGTGGGAGAATGTGCGCCGGGCGGAAAAGCGCCACATCTTCCCCTACCAGGAACACGCGGACATGATGTTCAACTCCGCTCTCGTGTACGAACTCGCCGCGCTGCGTCCCCTCGCGGAGCCCTTGCTCCTCCAGGTCGAGCCCGATTCACCCGCGTACGTGGAAGCACGGCGCCTCATCAGTTTCCTGCGCTGGTTCCTCCCGTGTGAAGATATCCGCATGATCCCCGACAATTCCATCCTCAGGGAATTCGTTGGCGGCTCCATTCTGGACGAGTTTGACATTGGGGTGGAAATGGCGCGCGTGGAATCGCCGCGCCTTGTCGACCCATGAATTCAGGCCCGGGCACGGATCGATGATCGAGATCGACACGGATATCCTCCACCTGTCCCAACACCGGGAGACGTATCTCCAGACCATCAAGGCGGCGCTGGCAGCAGTAGACCCCCACGCGTGCGTTTCCAGCGCGCTCCAGCGCTCCGGTGACCTGATCCGCGTTCACGGCCGCATATTCAATCTGCAGGAAGTGCGGCATATCTTCGTTATCGGCTTTGGAAAGGCTGCTGCCCCCATGGCCCAGGCGGTCGAAGACGTGTTGGGCGACCGCATCACCGAAGGGGTGGCCATCGTCAAAGAAGGACACACATTGCCCACCCGCCACGTGCGCATTCTCGAAGCCGCTCATCCCGTGCCCGACGAACGGAGCATTCACGCGGCCATGGAAGTGGTAAACCTTGCCCACCGAGCCCAAGAGGGCGACCTGGTCATCGTGCTCATTTCGGGGGGCGGGTCGGCACTCCTTACCCTTCCGGCAGAGGGGTTGACACTCAAGGACATTCAACGTACCACAGAAATGATCTTGCGCGCGGGAGCGACCATCAACGAATTGAACGCGGTGCGCAAGCACCTCTCCGCGGTGAAGGGAGGGCAACTGGCCCGCTACATTGCACCCGCCCATGCCGTTGGTCTGGTGCTCTCCGACGTGGTGGGCAACCCTCTCGACGTCATCGCCTCCGGCCCCTTGAGTCCCGACCCCACCACCTTTGCCGACGCTTGGGCCGTCCTGGAGAAGTACCATCTTCTGGAGGCTGTCCCCCCGCGCGTGCGGAGGCACTTGCAACAAGGGCTCCAGGACCGCATCCCGGAAACACCCAAGCCGGGGGATCCCCTTTTTCAGCGGGTGAACATCGTCATCGTGGGCGACAACGCGCGCGCGGCTGAGGCCGCAGCCCACGCAGCCCGAGAGAACGGGTACAACGCGCTTGTGCTCTCCACGTTTGTGGAAGGGGAAGCCCGAGAGGTCGCGCGGGTCGTCGTAGCACTGGGGAAGGAAGTGCGACGCTACAATCGCCCCCTGCCTGTACCCGCTTGCCTGGTGCTCGGCGGTGAAACGACCGTCACCGTCCGCGGTAACGGCATCGGGGGGCGGAACCAAGAACTGGCGCTGGCCGCGGCGCTTGCCCTGGAGGATTGGCCGGGCATTACCGTTGTTGCGCTGGGCACCGACGGCACCGACGGACCCACCGATGCCGCGGGAGGAATGGTCGACGCGGGGACGGTTGTCCGCGCGCGCGAGGCGGGCTTGTCGCCCCTCGACGACCTGATGAACAACAACGCCTACCCACTTTTGCGTGCTACAGGCGATCTCATTATCACCGGCCCGACCCGCACGAACGTGAACGACCTTATGCTTGTATTTGTCGAACCGGTGTAGTTGTTCCACACAAGTGGCTTGTTAGCCTTCGTCCATCCTTGAAGATCGAAATGCCCGGTGCCCTATGGTGCTTGTAAGGTATCGCTCGCTGTCTTCTTCATTCAATGTGGCCGCACGCCGCTGTATCAGTGCAATAGCCCGCTCGCGCGCGTGCTCCGCTTCAGTTGTCTCCCCCAACCTTTCGTAGGCCTGAGAAAGCCATCCCCAGGCTTCAGGCTCCGGTTCCTCCCCGGTTTCTTGGGCTACCTGCCAAAAGCGCTTTATTAGGTGGTATGCAAGCGTTCTGTTCCCCTCCTCGGCACTTAGATACGCGCGTAGGGCCAATGTCAATGTGTGCCCAGGCACGATCTCCTGCCCATAATAGTGATCTGCCTTTTCCAGACAACTCGCGGCCTCCAGCACATTTCCCTCGATCAAAGCGCAAAGAGCCAGTCCCTCCCATATTTGGGGACGAAACGTACAGACCCCTAATGTTTCTTCCATTTCCAGAGCACGATGGTATGCATCCCGCGCCTCGTCCACCTGTCCTAAAGCCAATTGGGCATTTCCCATACACATTTGAATGTACGATTCCAGGCCCTGATCCAAAACAATGCGTGCAAGTTCCAAGGCCTGGGTGTAACTTTCCAAAGCTTCCTGGTGGCGTCCTACCGTATAGTAGAGAAGCCCCAGGCTGGTTAGGGTGTATGCGTTCAGTCCCAGGTCACCTGTCTGCGGAGCAAGGTCACGTGCCTCTTCCTGCAAAGCCAATGCCCGACCATAATCTCCCAGGCGATGATAGAGCATGGAAAGGTTATTGCAGGCAATAGCGTAGTGCCAAGTCTCCTCCGAACTTCGCCAGTAGGCGAGTGCCTCTTCCATGTAGTGGCGGGCTTCTTCCAGACGATTTAAATCCAAGACGATAATGCCTAATGTACCCAAGCAGAGGACTTCGCGACGACGGTCTCCCGCCTTACGGCTCAAGGCCAATCCCTGTATACATACGCCCCGGGCCTGCTCAAAATCTCCCATGCGCGCGTAACACATCGCCTTGATACGTAGGGCATCTATCGCCGTCCCGGTATCGCCATGTTCTTGCGCCAGGGTATAGGCTGTAGTAGCATCGGCAAGTCCATCCCGAAAGCGGGCCGTCCGCATGGCCCACTCTGCCCGGCGAAATAGGACATCGGCCTGACGGATAGGATCCTCCATTTGTCGGGCCAATTCCCACAAAGCGTGCAGATCATCTTCCTGAGCATCCCGCTTGGCCAATTGATTATAGGCCCGCTCACGGCCAGAGAGAGCACGATAGCGAGTGACCACGTCGTCCGTGGACGTCATCTCCAACGCGCGTGTGTAGAACTCCGCCGCGGCATCCAAAGCCTGTCGCGAGCGGGCTACATCCCCCGCCCGTATCAAGTATGGCACGGCCTGCTCTCGATTCCCACTCTCGGCAAAATGATAGGCCAAGGTGTCGATAACCTGCTCCTCCCGACCGGCGTATAGTCGAGCCAGTGCTTCCCCTATAGTAGCGTGAAGGCGACGTCGTAGCGGTATGGGGATGTGGCCGTAAACAACTTGGCGGATGAGCGGATGAGTGAAGTCGTATTGAGGATCCTGTTCGGATGAGAGAGGGTGAACCACTCCCCGCAGGAGCCAATCGTGCAAGGCTTTGTCCACTTCCTCGGTGGGAAGTTGCGCAACAGCGAGAAGTTCAGTGCGGGTAAAAGGATTGCCCATGGTGGCCGCGAAGTCCAATAAATCTCGCGCCGCTCCTGAAAAGCGCTCCACCCGTGTCAAAATCATGTCCTGGACGGCGGAGGGAATGGCGTAAGGGGAACTATTTCGCGCATGTCCTCGCGCCGGATCAGACTCCAACGGCAAGCGTGTAGAATCCACATGCCATCCGGTCGCTCCTACCTGTAAGATGCCTCGTTCTACCAGATCCCGCAAGTGCTCGATAAGAATGAAAGGATTGCCCTGGGACCGCTCATAGAGGTATGTCAAGAGTGGAGAAATTTCCCTCTCGGACAAGGCCATCCAATCCTTCAATGCCTCTCGAACGCTTTCCTTGCTCAGTGGCTGCAGGTGCAACATCCGCAAGCGGTGTACCCGTCCGAGCTCGTGACGGAGCAGGCGAAACGGGTGACCGCGCTCCATTTCTTCCCCCCGATAGGCGACGACAACCCATACGTCGGTTTCGGCGAGGCGGTGAAGCAGGTAACGGAGCATATCCACGGTATCGGTATCGGCCCAATGCATATCGTCGAGGAAGAGGGCCACGCCTTCCGCGTCAAGGGCGAGCAGCACCTGGGCCACAGCCTCAAAAAGGCGCTGGCGGGCCGCTACATCCTTCTCGATAGGAACAGGGGGCGGCAAATCAGACGACTGGCTTAACAACTCCGGTAGGAGGCGCGAGAGTTCGGCCAACCATACCGGCGGGAGGTAAGGCCACGTCTTGGGAGCGCGGCGACGGAGATCGCGCAACGCGTTGGCTATGGGATGAAAAGGGGCCCCATGCCCAAATTGATAGCACCGCCCACTGAGGACTGTAACCCCCCGACCACTTAGATATTTGAGGAACTCCATGACCAGACGTGTCTTACCAATGCCGGCTTCCCCCTCCACCAAAGTAAGTGTGCCGCGGCGCTTTTTCCATTGAGAGAGCAACCATGCATGTTCCTCACCACGACCAAAAAAGGGTATAGGAGGCAAAAGATCTTTTAGGGTGGTGGAGCGAGAAGCCTGAAACAGGGTAAGAGGAAACTGGTTCGCATCTCGAATGCGCTGGTAGAGACGGACAGTTTCAGGCATAGGCGACACGTCGAGGTGTTCACGTAACAACCTCCGGCATGTCTCATACTGGGCCAACGCGTCCGAACGGCGCCCAGCCAGCGCGTAGCAAAGCATGAGGTGACGATGGGCCCACTCGGACCACGGGGCCAGACTGAGAAGCCGCTGTAGGACAAGGATGGCTTGGTCGTATTCTCCACGCGCGATATGTACCTCACTCAGTTGGGAAAGGACTTGGAGGATGCGCTCGCGATAATAGGCTCGTTCTCCCAGCAACCAGGCCTCATAGGTCGAAGCGTGGGGAATGTAGAGCCCCTCAAGGAAATCACCACGATACAGGGCTACACAACTCGCAAGATGCTCAATAGCTTCTTCTGATACATTAAGGGATTCACGCTCAGCAGAAAGGATCCGCTGGGCGGCATCCACATGCTCATTAAAACGCTCTACATCCAACGCATAAGGGGCTTTTCGATTGAATGCAATAGTGTGACGACTGGCAACAAGGTAAGGACATTCCTCGCCCTCAGGGCACAAAGAATGGCGAATGTTCCACAGTGCTCGTCGCAAACTACGTGCAGCACGGGATGTTTCCTGCTCCCCCCAAAGGAGAGAGGCCAACATCTCGCGTTGATGAGGGCCCGGCCGCATGACCAAGTAGGCCAACAAGGCGAGCGTCTTGCTCGTTTCGAGGTAAACGGGTTCGTTATCTAAGCGGATATCAGGGCCACCTAACAGGCGGATATGAAGTGTTGGAGTCATAGTACCGCCCTTGATACATTCAACGCTTCTTCAACGTTCACAGGATACGATGAATGCACAAAAGCGAATTTCCCGGCCTCTTCAGTGAATACGGAAGAGAAGGCAACAAAGTTACATAAGGCGCTCGACAAGGAATCCAACGCCCCCTTGGATTCCTCATTATACCCTGCGTCATTTGGGACATTCAAATGGATCATTACCACATTTACCTCTTACACATTTGGACGGAACACTCCGATGAGGAGGGGCACACAGTCATTGTTCGCGGGGCTGTGGAAGAACCACATACCGGACGACGGTGGGCCTTCAATGATGTAGGAGACTTGACGAAGTGTATCGAATACATGCTGGTCGATGTAGCAGAGAAAAAACCAGAAGATTCCGGTGAGTAAAGATAAGGAGAACCATCATGCGGAAAAGCGGCAATAAAGCGGTATTGCAACCCAGACTTCCGCACGGTAGCCAAGTCTGGAAGTCGAATGATACATAGAGGAAAGGAGGAGTTCGCCATGCCGAGACACACATCCCCATCTCCGTCTCGACACAATGGACTTCGTTGGTTAGTGCTCGCGCTCATTTTCGCCGGATTGGGGATTCTCTTCCTCACATATAGCCCGGCGGGTGCAAGTACCCTGACCGACCGACCTCAAAGCTTGGGCCAAGGTGTGTGGAATGTCATTGACTTCTCTTCCTTGGTCAGCCAAGACACTATTGTCACCTTGATTGACGGCACATCGCCAAACGATATCTACGTGCGGTACTACGATCGTGATGCCGGGGACGAGGGCATTATTCATTACGACGGTATCTTCGCCTCTGTTCTTCCTGACCCGGTTCCTCTGGTGGGCACAGGCATTCGCGACATTGCTGCTGCCCCGGAAGGGGTCTACGCGATTCACAACTGGAACCGAGATATCTCGCTGTATGACGGTACTTCCTGGATTACGATTACAAACTCTTCATTAGTGCCCAGCGCGCCGACCCAATGTGCAGGAGAATCCATGCTCTTGACATATGGTGGCATATGGAGCGCGGGCTCGAACGATCTCTGGGCTGTGGGAGGTGCGTACGGCACGAGTTGTCTCTGGCGTTACAAGAACGGTGTTTGGCAGACGGTTTTCGAAAGCACCAACAGTAGCGACTTGTACCACATTTATGGGGTCCGTCCAAACCTGGCTTTCAGCACATTGGGGTATTCACCCTATTATCTCTATGTCTTTAATGGATCCTCTTGGGTACAACAGGGGCCTATCCCGAACGATGCCAATCTCGAAATTAACCGTAGCGCCATCTGGGGGACATCACCTGACAACGTTTATGTTGGCAGGAGCTACGGTATCTATCATACCTCTAATGGTGGCTCGAGTTGGACCTATATGCCCATTTCCTCTCAGGCTCGGGATATCACCAGTCTTTGGGGCACCTCTGACAGTGATATTTATGCGGGTGGAACTTACGGCCGTGTTTACCACTACGACGGCACCTCATGGACCGAACTGGATACAGGCTATCATACCGTCAATGATCCTATCATGGACATGTGGGGCTACGGAAATACGGTCTATGTGCTCGTTAGAAGCTTCCCAGGTATCCTCTACCACCAAGGGAACGTTTCTTCTCCTACGCCCACACCTACCCCTACTCCCACATCTGGCGCGGGTGTACTTACACCGACCCCCACTCCGACCCCCACTCCCGTCCGCAACTACCGTTTCCAGGGCCAGGTGACGGACAGCAAGGGACGGGCCCTGGCGGAGTTCATTGTTGAACTCCTGGGATACAACAAGTACACCAGCAGGTGGGACCTCCTCAAGCAAACCCGCACCCACGGCAACGGGTGGTTTTACCTCTTCCGCTGGGAGAACAAGGGCTACTTCCTCTACCGCCTGCGCGTGCATCCCAAGGAGGGCTACACGGCCGTGCGCGCGGAAACCCAGCCCCCGGGCAAGGTCATCGACAGCCGCACCATCGAGTACAACAACCCGCCCTCGGGCTACTACACCAAGAACAAGTTCGTCTTCGACCGCGTCGCCATCCTCACCATGAGCGGTGGCGGGATTTCTCAGAAGAAATGCCCCAATGACCTCGAGTGGACCATCCAGGAGATAACCATCTCCGTGAACGACGTGTCCGACTGGCAGGTGAACAGCATCACCTTCCAGGCTTCGGGCACGGGCAACGAGGCCCAGGATATCAAGGAGGCACGGCTGTACGAAGGAGCCACACTCTTAGACGTAGCCACCTATAGCCAGGACAACGGTGCCATCACCCTCAGAATCAACCGACAGATTGCCGCAGGCGGCGTGCTTTCCCTGCGCTTGGCCTACGTGCTGGACCCCTCCAACATGGTGTGGGACAACGACGAGAACAAGTGGGCCAAGACTTACCGCACCACCACCGGGGTGAGTCGGCTGTCCGCCTTCCCCTTGCAAGAGGTGGACAAGTCCGAGAAACGGCCGCCCTCGCCCATCGTGGGGCCCCTGCACCAGGTGGCGCGAGTGTGGAACACCTCGCCTAACCCCTGGCAGGGTTTCGGTACGATTCAAGGGGCCATTGACTGGGACGACACAAGGGACGGCCATGTCCTGGAACTGTGCCCCGGCACCTACACGGAAAACGTGCAGGTAACCAAGGAACTCACCATTCGGCCGTTCGCCTCCGGATTCGCCCCCAGGACCGCATCACCCACCCTACGGGGCCGCGACGTCTTCGTCGTCGCCCAGGACCCGAACCGGCCTGTGTTCACCTTGTCGCGAGACAACACGACCATCCAAAGACTGAACATCCGTGGGGCGAGTGGCAACGGGGCCGCGGGCATCCTGGCCGCGGGAGCGGACTTCCAGCACGTGCTCCACAACATCACCCTGGAATGGAATCGCATCTCGGGTAACTACTACGGCGTCTTTCTCCGCTACGTGGATGGCAGCCGCATCAGCTACAACAGCATTCACGACAACGCTTCCTTCGGCGTCTATGTGGGCGAAAATGACACCACCGACGATCAGCACGTGACGGTGGAGCACAACATCATCACAGACAACGGCGCAGGCGTGGTAGTGGACGGGGCCTGGGAGACCGTGGTGGAGAAGAACACGATCGGCCGCCTGCCGGCTGCCCTATCCGCCCGTACGACCGCGGAGCTGCCCAACGCCACGGGCAACGGCATCCACCTGCGCAATGTGTCCCGCGCGCGGGTCAGCAAAAACGAGGTGAGATATCAGCCCAACTTCGGCCTGGTCGTGGAAAAGGAAGGGACAGGCGACGCGACAAACAACCAGATAGAGGACAACCTGATTGAGGCAAACGGCGGCGGCGTGCTCATCCGCGGGGCCGAGAACACGCGGCTGACCAACAACCAAGTACTCAACAACAAACAGGTGGGCCTGCACGTCGATGGCGCCCAGGGAACCCGGTTCGCCAAGAGCGGCGATGGCGAATGCACATTGAAAAATCGGGATACGACGGGCTCCGCGCAGAACTTGGTCGATATCCGCAACGGCACCCAAGAGACGAGCCTGGTCGGGTGCGAGATTGTCGTGGTGCGTGCGCAGGACACGGGCGTGTACATGGAGCAAAGCAACGGCCTCACCCTGCGCAACGTGGAGATCACCGGCGGACGCTACGGTCTCCATCTCAAGAATGCCGGCCAAATCAACCTGCTTGGGGTGCAGATTTCCGACCAAATCGAGGAAGGGCTGCGCTGTGAGGCCTCGTCGGACATCGAGATCCGATCCGAGTCCAACCGCTTCCAGTACATCGGCAAGCGTGCCCTAGCCTTCTACAACTGCACGCCCCCGCGGGGCGATACCAACGTCCTCGCCAACGTGCAGGTCACGGGCGGCGCGAACGCCGAGAATGGCATCTACTTCGAGGGCGGTTACGGCTTCCACCTCACGTCCGCGACCATCCGCGGGGTGAAGGGACCGGCCATCGCCATCACCGGCACCCAGGGCATCGATGTGTCTCGGGCTACAGTGAGCGATGCGCCCGTGGGCGTTTCCGCGACCCAGGCTCAGGATATCGCGGTACGGGAGAGCACCTTCACCAACGTGAGCCAGGTCGCGGTGCGGGCGGAAAACGTGCAGAACCTGCGCCTGGAGAAGAACACGGTCGAGAAGAAGGGAGCCACCGCGCGCAGGCCCTCTCCCCTCTCCCAATCGGTTGGGAGAGGGGAGAGGGGAGACGCGAGCAGTTCGCGTTTCTCCTCAGACGTTCGAGGGGTGAGGGGTGAGGGACAAACCGGCTTCCACCTCATCGCGGTGCAGGGCGGCCAGGTGACGAACAACACGGTGAAGAACCTGAAAGGCCCGGGGCTGCTGGTGGAAAAGAGCCGCGAGGTCACCGTCAGCAACAACACCTTCCAGAAACTGGGCGGCCGTGGCGTGGTGTTGAGCGAGGCGATCACCGTTACCGTTGCCACCAACTCCATCCTCGATAACAAGGGCAGCGGCGTGGTCGTGTGGAAGGGCCAGGGGAACCGGGTGGCGACGAACATCATCCACACCAACACGGGCGCGGGCGTGGCCCTCTACGATACGAAACATACCGTGGTCAGCAAGAACGAGATCCACAAGACCCAGAAGGCCACCGGTTCCGGCACCCAGGCCCAGCGCGCGGTGGCGCCGGCCCCCATCCCCGGCGAGGGCGATGGCGTCGGCATCCTGGTGGTACTGGGGAGCCAGAACCGCCTGGAAGAAAACGTGGTGCGCGACAGCGCCGACGACGGCGTGCGCCTGGACTGCGGCACCGAGGCGCATGGTTGCAGCGTTACACATCTTACCAAGAACGACATCGCCAACAACGCAGGGGATGGCATCTACGTGCGCCGGGGCACCCTCGTGAGCATCAAAGGGGATATCGTGGAGAACAACGGCGACGTGGGCATCTTCCTCTTCAACAGCAGCAACGTGACCATCGCCGCCACTGACGACAACGTCCGCACCCGGGTCATCGGCCATCGCGTGGGCGTCTACATCAAGGGCGGTGAGGTGAACACCATCTCAGGCGCGCTCATCCGCGGCCCGCGCGAGTACGGCATCCTCATGGAGGACACCACCGGCAACAGAGTCCAGTACAACGAGATTCGCGTCCCCCTCCTGGACGGCATCCGCATGGTCAACGCGCCGCGCAACACGGACTGGGACGGCTCGGGAGCCACCGCCTCCAATGAAATCTACAACGCCCGCCGCTACGGCATCTACCTGGAGCGCTCACCGGAGAACAACCTGAGCGTGAACAAGATCTACGATCCCGGCCTGAACGGCATCTACGTCACCCGCTCCGACAAGACCACCCTGGACGCCAATCAGGTCTACCGCAGCGGCGAGCACGGCATCGTCATCGAGCGCACCAACGAGGCCACCATCAAGAAGAACTGGGTGCAGGAAGCCCAGGGCCACGGCCTCGTCCTGCGGCGGGGGTCGCAGCGGAACACCATCGAAGAAAACGAGATCGGCAAGTACACGGACGAGATCGGCAACCAGGGCGACGGCATCCACCTAGAATACGCGCACAAGAACACGCTGAAAAACAACAAGGTGGCGTTGAGCCGGGGCCACGGCATCTTCCTCTCCACCAGCGTGGGGAACCGAATCGAGAACAACACCGTTCAGGGCAACTACCAGGACGGCATCCACGCCGTGGGGTCCCGCCAGATGAAGATCCGCAACAACCACCTGGAGGACAACCGCGGGAACGCCATCGCCCTGGTGGACAGCCCGGTGGACAACAAAGTTTATGGGACTCTGGTGCGGGGGAACACGCTCTTGCGCACGGACATTGCCGAGGGCGGCAAGAACGGCGTGTACATCGACAACGCCACCTACATCGATGTGTGGCACAACCGCATCACCAACTTCCCCGAAAGCGGCGTCTACGCGGCCAACGCCCGAAAGATCACCATCAAGTGGAACACCATGCTCAACAACTGCGACGGCATCACCCTGGTGAACACCTATCTG
>JALWHQ010000100.1 GCA_026983525.1 Anaerolineae bacterium
TAGTACCTCTTAGCCTCTTCCTTATAACCCATCTTCAGCAGGACGTCTCCGACGTGTTCGTTCACTACGGGGTCGTTATAAGCACGCCTGAGGGCGTCCAGCAAAAACTGGATAGCCTTCTCGTAATCTCCCTTGAGATAGTAGACCCAGCCCATGCTGTCTATGTAGGCGGAGTTGTCCGGCTCTTTGCTGAGCGCCTTCCTTATAAGCTGCTCCGCCTCATCAACCCTCGCGCTTCCGTACCACATCAGGAGCGAGTAGCCGAGGTGGTTGTATAGGTCGGGGTCTTCAGGGTTGAGCTCCATTGCCTTCCTGAGACTCTCCTCAGCCTCTATGGTTCTTCCTAAGTAGTCCAGAGCTATGGCTTTGAGAAAGTAAGCCCTGTACTCTCTCGGTGCGAGGGATATAGCCCTCTCAAGAACCCTTACAGCCTCCTCGTACCTCTTCTCGTCTATGTACAGGTTTGCCTTGAGCATGAGGAGTTTCACATTTGCAGGGTTCAGCTTAAGACCCTTCTCTATGAGCTCTTCAGCCTCCCTGTATCTGCCGAGGATTATGTATGTGTTGGCGAGCCTCTCAATTATCCTCTGGTTCTTGGGGACGAGCTTGTGGAGCTTCTCGTATATCTCAACAGCCTTTTCGGGGTTCCCTGTGAGCTCCAGGGCGAGGGCGTAAGAGTATGATACGTTCAGGTCTTCCGGATGAAGCCTGTACAGCTCAGCCAGGATCTCCTTTGCCCTCTCAAACTCCCCCGACTGCAGGAGCGTTACGGCAAACTGGTGTTTGTACTGGTAGTTGGTGGGGTCTATCCTGTAAAGCCTCTCGTAGAGCTCCTTAGCCTCCTGAATCCTCCCGGTCGCCATGTAAAGCTGGGCGAGCTTCTCAAGGGCTGAGCGGTTGTTCGGGTCTTCCTTAAGTATGCTCCTGTAAAGCTTCTCCGCTTCCGAGAACCTCTCGCTCCTCTCGTATATCTTCCCCAGAGTTACGAAGGCTGCCTCAAAGGTCCTCCTTATGTCAAGAGCCCTCTGTAAGTACTCAATAGCCCTGTCCACCTTGCCTTCGCTCAGGTAGAGCTGCCCCAGTAGGTAGTAAGGAAAGGGATTGTTCGGACTGAGCTCTGCAAACCTCTGGAGGACTTCCTTAGCCTCCTTCATCCGTCCTGACTTTATGTACTCGTCCGCAAGGAATATGAAGATCTCCTTGTTCTTTGGGAACTTCTTACGGGCTTTTTCAAGGACTTCTATAGCCTTCTTCCTGTCACCCTTGAGCCTGTATATGCTGTACAGGGCTATGTAGGGTTCAGCCCTGTCGGGATAACGCTTCATATACTCCTGTGCAAGCTCAAGAGCCTTCTTCGTGTTCTTAAGGGAGACCTCAAGCCTTATGGTGTCCATGTACAGAGAAGGCGTGGGCTTTTCCTCAAC
>JALWHQ010000101.1 GCA_026983525.1 Anaerolineae bacterium
GGCGACGGAGGCGGGGAGGGGGGCTCTCGCCGCTGCTCGAACCGTTCCAGCACCTCGGGCATGGCCTCGCGCACGCGCTCGAGGATTTTGTTCACCACCGCGCGGCGGGTTTCCACGTCGGGAAGCGCGGTGTATCCGATGAGTAACGCCGTAATATCACGAGCCAGGGCAGCCTGCTGGCTGTTATGAGCCGTTGCCTGTGCTTCCTTCTCCCACTCGGAAGCAAACCGGGCCATGCCACCAATCACTGCCCGATCCTGATATCCTTGTTGTTGCTCTAACCGCAGAACCTTGATGAGTTTGACGTAGGGATTTGCATTTGAGGGCATGGCCACACCCTTCTCCCTTTATATCCCACCGGATATCACCGCCAGGAGGCGAATAGTGTCATCCTCCTCGACAACGGTCTCCTCATTGATCAGTTGCCCATCCCGTGTTGCTAACACCGATTCCAGGTCCAACCCCAATTCCTCGACGATTTCTCGCACTGTCTTACCGCCGGGAACTTCCCATTCCTGCTTACGGAAAATTATCTTCGCCATGCATTCACCTCTCTTGCCCGTGTCTTATGCTCCTGGTCTATCCGAACAAGACAAACATCCACTCTTGAAACCCGCCTACCTGCCTATTGTCCTGTGCTTCGTCCATCTTAGTCGTTCTGCCCGTCAAAGGCAAATCGATTGCCGAACTCGTGTTCGTGATGGCGGGTCACAGGACCAAACGCTTTGTAAAAATTGGCATCATTTGCAAATGAGGTGTAAGATAACCAAGTGCCAATCGGCAAATGGCAGACGTTTACTTGCAAAAGGGGGAAGGATGGCGATTGTCTGTAATGATGCGCAGTTTTCACGGGGCAAAGACTGGGAAACGTTTCTTGCCGAGATGACGGAAAATCGTGGGCGTCTCTTACGCGTGCTGGACGCCGTGCGCCCCACGCGAGAGGATATAGAGCGGGCGCGCAAAGCCCTGAGCGCCCACCCCCATCCCCTTTCTGTGCTGGTTCTCACTGAAGATTGGTGCCCCGATGCTATTGTGAACATTCCCGTACTGGTACGGTTTGTTGATACCCCCCCTAAGGCACACGTGCGCTTCTTCTATCGCTCCGAACACCCCGATCTCCAAGAGGCATATGCCGCCGAAGGTGTATACAGTATTCCGGTCTTTTCTTTTTTCGACAGCGAGGGACGCGAGATTGCCCGATTTGTCGAACAGTCCCCAACCGTGGCTCGGCGCAAGGCTGAATGGATGGCCCGGTATCCTGAGGCGCAGCGCTGGCGTGAGTCCAACGACCCTCAAGAGCGGCAGAAATATCACCAACTGATGGCGCGGCGTTTTGCCGCGATGATACGTTGGTATGAACAAGGGCTCTGGCGGGCAACATGGGATTACCTTGTGGAATTGCTCACGCGACCTAATTGAGAGGTCAAAGGCCACGGGGGAACCTCGATCGCCCGCGTACATGCTACCGCTCATTTTTTGGTTCGCTCACACCTTGCCAGTCCTTACGTCCCAAACATCCACCTAAAACGAAAGGAGGACTTTACTATGCTTTATCCGGAACTGAATCCACCCTTCCGCATTCTTCTGGGCCCCGGTCCCAGTATGGTACATCCTCGCGTGTTGCGTGTCATGACCACGCCCCTCGTCGGCCACCTGGACCCCGCCTTTCTCCAGATCATGAGCGAAGTCCAAGTGTTACTGCGGGAAGTGTTCCGCACCACTAACCGCTTGACCCTGCCCATCTCGGGTACGGGCTCGGCAGGCATGGAAGCAGCCCTGGCGAACTTCATTGAGCCGGGGGATTCGGTGCTCATTTGTGTCAATGGATATTTTGGTGAACGCATGTGCGACATGGCCGCGCGCCTTGACGCGGAGGTGCACCGCCTCGAGCGCCCGTGGGGCGAAGTGTTTACACCTGAGGAAATCGACGCGGCCCTGCACAAACATCCGGCCAAACTGGTCGCGCTCGTTCACGCCGAGACTTCGACAGGCGCGCTACAGCCTATGGAGGGCATCGCCGATGTTGTCCACCGCCATGGTGCTTTGCTCCTCGTGGATTGTGTGACATCCCTCGGCGGTGTCCCGGTTTACGTGGATAACTGGGGCATTGACATCGCGTACAGCGGCACGCAAAAGGCCTTGAGTGCTCCGCCGGGACTGGCCCCGATGACGATTAGCCCACGCGCGGAGGAGGTCCTCAAGCAACGCAAGACCAAAGTACCGAGTTGGTATCTCGACCTCACGCTGGTCCAAAAGTACTGGGGTACGGAACGCACTTACCACCACACCGCGCCCATCACCATGATATACGCGCTGCGCGAGGCGCTACGTGTCGTATTGAACGAAGGGCTGGAACGGCGTTGGCGCCGACATCGTCGAAACGCGGAATTACTGTGGCAAAGTCTGGAGGAACTCGGCCTGGAACTCGTGGTTCCTGAGGAGTACCGCCTGCCCACGTTGACTACCGTGCGGGTCCCCGAAGGGTTCAACGAGGCTTTCCTGCGGCGCCGTCTTCTTGAGGACTACAATATCGAAATCGCGGGGGGATTGGGAGCGTTCAAGGGCAAGGTCTGGAGAATCGGCCTCATGGGCTTCTCCTCCCAACGGAGTTACGTCCTGCTTCTGCTCGCCGCGCTGGAGGACATCCTGCGCGAAATGCGCGTCCTACCGATGCGGGCCAACGGCAACGGAGAGGAAGAGGAACCCGTCGAGAAGTAAACACGAAGTGTGAGGACAAAGTCGACGATGGACGACGGCCACAGATTGTCATCACTCATTCATAGTCTATCGTCCATCGTCTGGTATCCCGACATCCCTTGGAGGAGAGTGGCATGGATCTGGGTCTCAAAGACAAAGTCGCGTGTGTTGCTGCTGCCAGCAGTGGTCTTGGGAAGGCGTCCGCGTTGGAATTGGCGCGTGAGGGGGCGCGTGTGGCCATCTGTGCGCGCCGCGCGGATCGTCTGCAGCACGCGGCGCGCGAAATCGCCGAAGCCACCGGAGCCGACGTCCTGCCGGTAATCGCCGATGTCACCGTGCCCGCGGATGCCGCGCGCTTCATTCGAGCCGCCGTGGAACGATGGGGCCAACTGGACATCCTCGTCACCAACGCGGGTGGCCCTCCCACCGGCACGTTCGAGGACTTCGACGAGCAGGCCTGGTTGGAGGCCTTCAACCTCAACTTCATGAGCACGTGGCGTTTGATACGCGAAGCCCTCCCCCATCTCAAGAAATCGGACAACGGGCGGATCATCGCCATCACGTCGGTATCGGCCAAGCAAGTGTTGCCCAACCTCATTCTCTCGAACGCCATACGGGCCGGCGTCCACGGCCTCATCAAGAGCCTTGCCCAGGAGTTGGGCCCCCACGGCATCACGGTCAACGCGGTGTGTCCCGGCCCCATCTTGACCGAGCGCCTGGTGAGTTTGTTCCAAAAGGCCGTGGAAGAGCGGGGCATCACCATGGAGGAAGCCCAGGCCGCGTGGACAAGCCAAATTCCCCTGGGACGGCTGGGGCAGCCTGAGGAGTTTGGCGCGGTGGTCGCATTCCTGGCCTCGGCGCGGGCCAGTTTTGTCAACGGCGCACTGCTCCAGGTGGATGGCGGCATGATTCGGGGCATTATGTAGGACGTGGGAGGACGCATGTCCAGACAGGGGTGGCGGGCGCTTCTTGTCCTGGTGGGCGCGGTGTACGCGGTGAAAGTCGGGGTTCCGCTCCTGTTACAGCACCGCGCCTCCGTCGATTTCCTGTCCTACTATCTGGCGGCGCGGGCGTGCTATGCGAATACCAACATGTACGACATCGAGGCCCTGCGCACGATAGCCCGCCACCTCTACATCCAAGCCCACGTTTTCCCCTATCTCTATCCCCCACCTTTTGCCTGCCTTCTCGCCCCCCTGGCGCGCCTGCCGTTTTGGATAGCCCTACGCGTCTGGGGAATTCTCATGCTGGCTGCTGCGGTGGGGGTCGTTTGGGCCACACGGGAATGGCTCCGGCAGGTAAACCACCTCCATCACCCGGGCCTCTCCCTCGCCCTTGCCTTGTTGCTTTTCCTGTTACCCTTCGATGTCGATCTGATGACCGGGCAGGTGAACATCCTCGTCCTGCTCCTCATCGTCCTTGCCCTCTATTTGGAAATGCAGAGGCGATGGGCCGTCCTTGCAGGGGCAGCCCTGGGCACGGCCATTCTGTTCAAGGTGACTCCCCTGTTTCTCATTCCCTACTTTGCCCTGAGAAAAAGGTGGGCCGTTCTCAAGGGACTCGCGATCGCGCTTGCAATAGAGGTAGGTGTCTCCCTGCTCGTCATTCCAAATCAGTGGGGACACTTTGGTGCGTACTGGCTCACGCTGAGGAGCCACGAGGGTGTGTCCGGGCTGTTTCCCATCACCGCCACGTCTAACATGTCACCGGCCAGCGTGTGGGCGCTGCTCTTCGGGGCGGAACAGCCCCTGGCGCGGGCGGCCACGGTGCTCACAGTCCTGATCTTGTGGGGAGGGGCCATCCTCGTACACGTTCGGAGAGGGGAAGACGCCGCGATCCTGCTCCCTTACCTTGTGGCCATGATCGCCAGCGCGCCTTACGTGTACATTCACCACGTGATTTACCTGTACCCGGGTGTTGCCTGGTGGATAGCAAGCCTGTTACAGCAGGAGGAACAACGCCGGCCCGCGTGGGCGGTACTCGGTCTGACCGCGCTGGCGAGCATTAACATCACCCTTTACAGCGAGGTGTTCTTCCTCCGGTCTCTCCCGCCCTTGGCCTGGCGTCTGGGACTGTTCGCCATGCTGGGCCTTTACGTCATCGGCGTCGGCGTGCGCCCAACCACCCTTAGCCAGGAGATGGCAGAATCATGACCATAGTATCGGCGACTCTCCCCCCCATCACATCATTTCGCTCGGAAGTAGAAGCCATGCTGGATATTGCCCTGGCCGCGGGGGAAATCGCCCTCAAACATTATCGTGGCCACATTCACGTTGACTACAAGGGCTATAAGGATCCGGTGACCGCGGCCGACCGGGAAATCAACGCCTTTGTCGTCAATCGCCTGCGCGACGCCTTTCCCGAAGACGCCATCCTAGCGGAGGAATCCGCGGACGAGCCCGAAAAGCGATTGGGTAACCGTCGTCTGTGGTGCGTCGATCCCCTGGACGGCACACAGGAATTCACCGAACACCTGGATCAGTGGGCGATTATGGTGGGGCTGGCTGTGGCGGGAATGGCCACGGCTGGCGTGGTCTACTGCCCCCCACGGGATCTCCTCATGGTGGGGGTGGTGAGTGAGGCTGCATGGGCTTGGAACAAGGGGGAATGGCAATCCCTGCACGTTTCTGATGTGCGCGACCCGCGCCAGGCCACCATCGCGGTCAGCCGTTCTCATCGCAGCGAAAAAATCGACGCTATCATGAAGTACCTGGGCATGACGCGGGAAATCCGCCACGGGAGCGTGGGCATGAAGATAAGTCTGTTGGCGACTCGCCAAGCCGACTTGTACATTCACCCCAGCCCAGGGACGAAGGAGTGGGATTTGTGCGCGCCCGAGGCGATTTTACGGGCCGCAGGGGGCGAAATGACCGACATGTACGGCCGTCCCCTACGTTACAACAAGCCCGACCCGCGCAACCCTCACGGCCTCGTGGCGTCCAACGGTTATCTTCACGCCAAAGCGCTAAAAGCGATTCGAGAGGTTTAGAACTTACGCAGTTGCAGGTGGTGGTGTAAACTGGATTGGCACTTTGGTTCAGGAGGAAAGCTGTGAACGCGCCGAAAGTGGGCGAATTGTACCTCCTCGATTTCCAGATTTGACAGATACGCCGAAATGCCTATAATGGTGAGCCAAAGTTGGCAAGACTGTGAAGTAAGGAGAAATACACCAAATGGCAAACAGCGCTCTGGTTCTTGCTCTCGCTCTTAGCCTCGTCTTGTTGCGCGGGATTATCATCGTCCCGACGGTCGCCCGCGCCGGGAGGCGAGTGAGAGCGTAACGGAGCGCACTCACCAGGGTTTCGGTAAAAAGCCCCTTCCCGGCAGGGAAGGGGCTTTTTAATTTAGCCCATGTCCGAGAAGGAGGTGCATCATGAAGTCCCAGGAGTATCCCGAGAGGCATTGGACGTACGAAAGTGAAAAGCAGGACACCTACATGCCCGCGTTCATGAACGACGGCTACGCCCCGCCCGATTGGGAGTTGTTGGAGGAGGTCGAAGAGGAGAAGGAATAAATACCCAATACCTAATACCTGATACCCAATACCTGATACTTACCACCCTTCCCACCTAACTCCCTGCACCCAGCCAATGGGTATCAGGTAGCAGGTATCGGATATTGTCCCCTACAACGGCTCGCGCCAGAGAGCGCTGGCCTGTAATGGCGAGCCACGTGCGCTCGTCTCCCCACCGCCCGGGGTTCCCCAATGACGCCACGCGTGAACACACGCCGAAGAGGTATCGCGCGCCCAAAATCTCCAATCTCCAATCTCTCGGATTGGAGACTGGAGACTGGAGATTGGAGATTCAGACATTGGTTCCAGGAGGAGGCGGTTATGAGTAAGAAACGTGCTGGCGCAGACATTGTGTGGGAGGCGCTCCTGGCCGAAGGAGTGGACGTGCTCTTCGGCCACCCGGGTGGTGCGATTTTGCCCACCTACGACGCGATGACCAAGTACCCCATCCGCCACGTGTTGGCCCGCCACGAGCAGGGCGCGGCCCACATGGCCGATGGCTACGCCCGCGCCACGGGCAAAGTCGGCGTGTGCATGGCGACTTCGGGCCCGGGCGCGCTCAAC
>JALWHQ010000102.1:0-18749 GCA_026983525.1 Anaerolineae bacterium
GATTATAAGCGCAAACAGCTTCGCGGATAGCGGGATGGCGTTTTCGAGTCATAGGGACGATGGACGATAGATGGTGTCGTCCACCCACATCCATCGTCCATCGTTGCCCCACATCCATGTAGGCCTACTTCTTGCCTTCCTCAAGGGTAATTTTGGCCTTGGGCACCTGGGCTTTGGGCTGACGAGGGACGCCCTCCCGCTGCTGCACCTTGCGCGGCCCCGCGCGCCGCTTGCGCGGGGGCGCGACCTTGGCCACGAAGGCCCGAATCTTCTCCCCTGCCTTCTCCGTGATTACCGGCCCGTGCCCAAAACATGCCATCTCCACGTGTTTGAGCCGCGCCACCTTTCGCAGGGAATCCTTGACCACCTCCATCTGGGGGGTGAAGATCGCCGGCGGAAGGGCGAGTTTCCCACCTCGGTGATTGATTAAATCACCCACGAAGAGGACGCCCGCTTCCTTGCTGTACAAACACATGTGGCCGGGTGTATGGCCCGGGGTGTGCAACACCTGGAGGCCGTTATCCAGCACTTCTTCGTCGATGACCAGCAAGTCCGGGCGCACGCGCGGGATACGAAAGACGGTGTTGCTCAGCAACACATGGAAAGGGAAATAGAGGATGCCCAAGGGATGGCGGAGGTTCGGCCGCCGCTTCCATTGCCCCTTGAAGAACATAGCCTCGATGGCGTGGACGATGACGCGCGCGCCAGTCGCGTCGCGCAGGGCCTTGAGCCCTCCGGCATGATCGGCATCTGCGTGGGTGATCAGGATCTCGGTCACGTCCTCGGGCCGAAATCCGGCTTCCTGGATGCCCTGCAGAATGCGCTTGACCGTCCACGGGGGGCCTGTGTCGATAAGGGAAAGCCCTCCATCCCACTTCCACAGGTAAGCGTTCACGATGCCAAGGTTGTCGAAATGCCACACATTATCGGCAAGTTGCCGCATATGTATCCTCCCACTGGTTTGTTTACTGGACTTTTGATAGACGGCCGCTGGCCGTGACCAAGGGCTGACGATGGATGGCCGTTTATGGCCACCGTCCATCGTCCATCGTCGCTTCCTGCTATGTGCTCGAAAATTCCTCGTCCTCGCGCACCAGTTTCACTCCCGAACTCGTGCCAATGCGCGTCGCACCGGCGCGAATCATCTCCCAGGCGGCCTTGGCCGTGCGGATGCCGCCCGCGGCCTTTACGCCCATATCGGGCCCTACTACCTCGCGCATCAGCGCCACGTCTTCGACGGTTGCCCCTCCGGGTCCAAAGCCCGTGGAGGTTTTGACGTAGTCCGCCCCTGCGGATTTGGCAATGGTGCAGGCGGCGACCTTTTCTTCCTCGGTCAGGAGCGCGGCTTCGATGATCACTTTGACAAGGGCCCCGCGCGCGTGGGCAACCTTGACGACGCCCGCGATGTCCTGCTCCACATAGGCGAAGTCCCGCGATTTCAGCCGCCCTACGTTAATGACCATGTCCACCTCGCGAGCGCCCTGCTCGATCACTTGCGCCGTCTCGTACGCCTTCACCTCGGGCAGCGTCGCCCCCAGGGGAAAACCAACCACCGTGCACACAGCTACCCCTGTCCCGACCAGTAGTTGGTGGCACAGGGCAACCCACGTCGGGTTCACGCACACAGCCGCGAAGCCGTACTGGGTTGCTTCCTCGCACAGCGCCCGAATCTGGCCCTCCGTGGCTTCGGGCTTGAGCAGCGTGTGGTCGATGTACTTGGCTAAGTCGGACATATGCCTTCTCCCTTAATGCGACCCATCCCCACTGTCACTCGTTGAACGGCGGCGGATACGCAGGGTGGGGAATGAGCCCGATGCGCTGTAGAGGCCAGAACCGGAAAACGGCCCTGCCCACGATCATGTCCTGCTTCAGAAGGCCCCACGCGTGGGAGTCGTTGGAATTGTTGCGGTTGTCCCCCAGGACGTAGACCTCGTCCGGGCCGACGGTCACGGGTGCGGCCGTATAGCGTGGCGACGCGAGGATGTAGTCCTCGGGCAGGGGCTGCCCGTTGATGTACACCTGCCCGTTGTGGACGGAAACCGTTTCCCCCGGAAGACCTATCACGCGCTTGATGAGGGTGCGTTTGGGGTTGAGCGGGTACCGAAAGACGATGATGTCCCCACGTTGGGGCGGGTGACGCCAGTAGGCCAGGCGATAGACAAAGACGTATTCCCCGTCACGGAGGGTGGGCAGCATGCTCGTTCCCGAGATGCGGAAATTGATGAGCACCGCGCGCAGGGTGAAAAAGAGAATCAGCGTGAGGAGAATAACCTCCAAGAACTCACGCAGGCTCTGTTCCAGTCGGGCCGTTCGGGGCTCAGCCCACAGGGATTCATCGCGATACGTCATGGGTTGTGTGTCACGTGTCCCCTTCCAGGGCGGTAATGAAGGTGTTGAGAGAATCGACGCGCGCGGCTAGAGTAAGCAATTCCTGAAGTTCGTCCAAGTCCTCAACTTGGGCTAATTGCTGAGCCACACGTTCCAGGTCAGGTCCTTCACCAAAGCGGGCTCTTAGAACGGTGACGATACTCTCACGCCGCCCTTCGCGCATACCTTGAAGCATGCCCTGTTGTAAGCCCTGCTGTAAGCCCTGCTGTAAGCCCTGCCGTACCCCCTGTTCTATCCAGCGATCGACAATGGTAGCCACCGTTTCACCTCCTCCGGGCAATGCCTCCCGCAATGCTTCCACAATCTCTTCTTCCTCCACATGGGAACCTGCCATGGAGATGTAACGAAGAACGGTCTCCAGGTATTCCAGCCCCGTTTCCTTAGTGAGCAACTCGCCGAACAAGACGAATATGTCTCGCAAATGGTCGCGCAGTTCGTCGCGCACAGCATATTTTAGCACCAGAAGCGCGATCCCGAGAAGCGCGTCTTGCTTCAACGTAGCGTCATCGAATTGAGAAAGGTCGTACAATACGTAGGAAAACTGCGGCATGTGAGGGCGATACAGCGGGGGAGCATCAACGAGTTCCACAAAGTTGGTGGCTGCGTTCCACTGGCGCTGGCCGTGGTAGACGACGATAGGAACAATGGGAGCAAAAGCCTGTGTGCGGCGCCATTCCCGCTCCCAAATGCGCATCATGTAGCGGAGCACTTGCCAGGCCGTTTTGTCATCGGGCACACTCTTATGCTCGAACAAGAGGTAGACGTACGCCGATCCCCCACTGCGCCTCGAAACGCGAAAGAGTAGGTCGCTGGCGTGCTCCCGCAGAGAGCGGTCGACAAAGGTCCCCCGTACCGGGTTCAGTGTGCTCAGGTCCATGTCCTGGACCATAGGGGGTGGCAAGAATTGGCGCAGAAACACGCGCGCGATCTCTGGACGTCCTATTGTCTGCTTGAAGAAGCGATCGTGGGGATTGGATAGGGATTTCTCGGACATGTCGGCTCCTGTGTTGGGTGAGGTTCGGGGTCACGCCGACGATGCGACCAGTTTCTCCAGCCGGGCGATGGCATCGTCCAGACGGCGCAGGGTCTCCTCCTTGCCCAGGGCCAGGATCATGTCGAACAGCGGCGGGGCGACCTTCTTGCCCGAGATGGCCACGCGAATAGGGCTAAACATTTGCCCGGCCTTCAGCCCCATGTCTGCAGCCTTCTGGCGCAAGGCCTGCTCCAAAGCCTCGGCCTCGAAAGGCACGGTGGCGATGAGATCGCGCGCCGCGCGCAGCGCCTCCAGAGTTCCGGCCGCATCCAACTTCTTGGCAATAAGCATCTCAGGCTCGTACTCAAGCATCTCCTTGTACAGAAAATCCACCAGAGCCGAGGCCTCGGAAAGCAGTTTGATGCGCTCTTGAATGACGGGGATGAGGCGGCGTAGTCGGTCGTCGTTTCTGAGCACATCTTCGGGAATCCCCAGGTCACGGCTGAGGAAGGGGATGAGGCGCTCGAACATGTCATCGGGCGGGAGGTGACGGATGTAATGCCCGTTGAGCCACTCCAGTTTGGAGTAGGGTGCCGCGGCCGGTGTGGGATTAATGTCCTTCAGGTCGAAGTGGGCGATGGCCTCCTCGCGGGAGAAGATCTCCACATCCCCGGGCATCGACCAGCCAATGCGGGCCAGCCAGTTGAACATGGCTTCAGGCAGGTAGCCACGCTCGCGAAAATCACGCACCAGGATGGGCAGGCCGCTTTTCTCTGCCCGGCGCTTGCTCATCTTGCCCTTGCCCGAGGGGTCCAGAATGACGGGCAAGTGGCAGTGAACGGGCATCTCCCAACCAAAAGCCTCGTAAAGGAGCGCGTGACGGGGCAGGCTGGGGATCCACTCCTCGCCCCGCAGGACGTGGCTGATGCGCATGAAGTGGTCGTCCACCACCACGGCCAGGTGATACGTGGGGAAGCCGTCCGACTTCAAGAGCACGAAATCGTCCAGTGTAGAGACGTCCACCTCCACATCGCCGCGCAACAGGTCATGAGCGACAACCTTTCCCTCCAGGGGCGTCTTGAAACGGATGACGTAGGCGCGACCTTCGGCCTCGCGCGCGGCCACCTCATCGGGATTCAGCCAACGGCAACGCCGGTCGTAACGGGTGGGCTCCCCACGTGCCTGCTGTTCCTTGCGCATCTGTTCCAATTCCTCGGGCGTGCAGAAGCACTTGTACGCTTTCCCCTGCTCGACAAGCCAGTGCGCCCACTGACGGTAAAGGTCCAACCGCTCTGACTGGACATAGGGGCCAAACTCGCCGCCCACATCCGGCCCCTCGTCCCAGTCGAGACCGAGCCAGCGCAGCCCGTCCATGATGTCCTGCACGGAATCGGGGACGTAGCGCTTGCGGTCGGTATCCTCGATGCGCAAAATAAACACGCCGTTGCAGTGGCGGGCGTAGAGCCAGTCAAACAGCGCGGTGCGCGCCCCGCCGACGTGAAGATAGCCCGTCGGGCTGGGCGCAAAGCGGACTCGCACGGTGTCCGGGCAATCGGAGCGCTTGGTGTTGGTCATGGTCTTTCCCATCCTCCTTCCTTGCTCATGGCCGTCAGGCGTTTATCGAAAGTCCAGTAGTGCAAGAGGCATCGTACTATTCCCTAACGGATTGTGTCAAAGCAAAGGGAGGAAATGAACGGTATCACTTTTCTGTTGGGATTTCTCTCCCTTTGCGTCTTAACGTTAAAATACAGTAGACTGTGGGGCTATCCCCAGGAGGCGATAATGAACGCACGTGACAACGTTGTCATCGTTAGCGCTGCTCGTACTCCTATTGGCCGTTTTCTCCGCTCGCTCAGTTCCCTCCACGTCACCGACCTGGGAGCCACGGTTATTCGCGCGGCCATCGAACGCGCGGGCATCTCTCCCGACATCATCGAAGAGGTCATCATGGGCAACGTCATCCAGGCAGGGGCAGGCATGGCCCCCGCGCGCAACGCCGCGCTCAAAGCGGGCGTTCCCCCCTCCGTGGGTGCCCTGACCATCAACAAAGTGTGCGGATCCGGCCTGAAGGCGGTGATGCTGGCCGCCAACGCCATTCGTGCCGGGCAAGGGGACGTGTACGTGGCCGGGGGTATGGAGAGCATGAGCCAAGGCCCTTACCTGCTGCCCAAGGCCCGTACCGGCTACCGCATGGGCAACGGCGAAATCATCGACGCAACGGTGCATGATGGCCTGTGGAGCCGCTGGGAAAATGTGCACATGGGCATGGCCGCGGAGTGGATTGCCGAGCATTACGATGTGAGCCGTGAGGCTCAGGACGTGTTCGCTTACGAAAGTCACGCGCGCGCGGTCGCTGCCATACGCGAGGGACGGTTCAAGGAGGAGATCGTCCCCGTGTCCGTCCCTCAGCGCAAGGGGGCCCCCTTCGTCGTCGACACCGACGAGTGCCCGCGCCCCGATACATCCCTGGCCAAGATCGCGTCACTTCCTCCGGCGTTCAAGGAAAACGGGACGGTCACCGCGGGCAATGCGCCCCCTCTCAGTGATGGCGCGGCCGCGCTGGTGGTGATGAGTGAAGCGCGCGCGCGGGATCTGGGCCTGCAGCCGTTGGCCCGCATCCTCGGCTACACCCAGGCAGCTGTCGAGCCCATCGCCCTCTTCACGGCCCCCATTTATGCCGTTCGTCGCCTGTGGAAGCGCCTGGGCATGGGGCGGGATGACGTCGATCTGTACGAGATTAACGAAGCCTTCGCCGCCCAAATGGTGGCGGACATGCGGGAATTGGCGTTGGATCCCTCCATTGTGAACGTCAACGGAGGGGCTATCGCGCTCGGTCATCCCATTGGAGCCAGTGGCGCGCGCATCCTCGTCACCCTTATCCACGCCCTCAAACAGCGCAACCTGCGTCGCGGCATCGCGGCCCTTTGCCTGGGCGAGGGCGAAGCCGTCGCCATGGCGGTGGAACTCCTTCCACCCCATGTGTAATACCCGGCAACTCAGGGTAGGGATTCGGCATTGACCACAGGAACTGCTCTATATGCAAGGAGGCCAAATCATGGGACGCTTGGACGGCAAAGTCGCCATCATTACCGGTGCCGCGCGGGGCATCGGCAAAGCCACGGCGCGCCTCTTCGCGCGTGAGGGCGCGCGAGTCGTCATCACCGACATTGACGCGGACACGGGCCAGGCCACTACGGAGGAAATTCGCCGGGAGGGTGGGGACGTCATCTTTGTTCCTGTGGACGTCACCGACCCCGAATCTGTCCAGCACATGGTGGACAAAACCCTCGAGACCTACGGACGCATCGATATCCTGGTGAACAACGCGGGCGTCCTGCGCGACCGCACGCTCCTGAAGATGACCCATGAGGACTTCGATTTCGTCATCAACGTGAATCTGCGAGGCGTCTTCAACTGCACCAAGGCCGTTGCGCCGGTGATGGTCGAACAGGGGAGCGGTGTCATCCTCAACGCCAGTTCCGTGGTCGGCATTTACGGGAACTTCGGCCAGACCAACTACGTCGCTTCCAAGGCGGGCGTCATCGGCATGACCAAAGTGTGGGCGCGGGAGTTGGGGCCGAAGGGCATCCGGGTTAACGCCGTCGCGCCCGGCTTCATTCGCACAGAAATGACCGCCAACCTGCCCGAGAAAGTTGTGGACATGGTCATCCAGCGGACCCCCTTGCGCACCTGGGGGGAACCCGAAGACATTGCCTATGCCTACCTGTACCTGGCCTCAGACGAAGCACGGTTTGTGAACGGCATTGTGCTCAACGTGGATGGCGGTGTCGTTATCTAAAAAATCGGGTGAAGGCCCGAAAAAGAGAGGTTAGTGGAATGACGACGTTAGCGGATATCGAGTCCATGCGTGTGGGGGCGCGCAATGCCATACGTACCTGCATGAACGTTGGCCCTCGCGACCACGTGGTCGTCATCGGCGACCGCCAATCCTTGCCCATTGCCCGTCTCCTTGTCGAGGAGGCCACCGCAGCGGGGGCCACGGCTGAAGTCCTCCAGTTGGGATCCTTTGGCAAGCGCCCCTTGCGCCAATTTCCCGCGTCACTGAAGAACACACTCCGGCGTTTGCGGCCTACAGTGACCTTTTACACGGCCTCCTCCCTCGAGGGAGAGGTCACCTTCCGCATCGCGCTTCTTCGCTTCCTCGAGAAGGAACTGCGCACGCGGCACGCGCACATGGTGGGGATCACGCCCCAGATGATGCGGGAGGGCATGGCCGTGGACTACCGCCAGATCGCCAAGGTCACCATGGCCGTATACGAGTGCGTGCGTCCGGCGCGGGAGATTCGCGTCACCTCGCCCGAAGGAACCCACCTGGTGGCGCGCTTCCACCCCGAGTACCGCTGGATCCCCTCGCCCGGTATCTACCACCGGCAAGGGGAATGGGGAAACCTGCCGGACGGCGAAGTGTACACCTGCCCGCTAACCGTGGACGGTACACTGGTTGCTCGCGTCCTGGGGGACTATTTCTCCGAGAAATACGGGTACTTGCGCGACCCCTTTATCGTCACCGTTCAGGAAGGGTGCCTGGTCAATGTCGAAGGTCCGCAGCCTCTGCGCGATGAGTTTCTGGCTTATGTACAAGGAGCGGAGAACGGCGAGCGGGTCGGGGAATTTGCCATCGGCACAAACATCGGCTTGAAGCGGCTTATCGGCAACCTGCTGCAAGACGAAAAGTTCCCCGGCGTCCACATGGCCTTTGGCGATCCCTACGGCCACGCCACGGGCGCGGACTGGACGTCTCCCATTCACGTGGACATGGTCGCGGTGAAGACCACTATCGAGGTCGACGGGGAGACCATTATGCGCGAGGGCGAGTTCGACTTTGACGTCCTATCCCGGTACATCGCGTGAGGCGTTACCGACCTTTTTCACGGCCTCGAATTCCTCATACCCGAGATGACTTGGGGCATCTGTTAAGTAGGATCTCCGGGTCCGCATTGCCATCACCACTAATCCCCCTTGCTGTTGCGTTGTTCGCAATGGGTGGTGCAAGAGGTCTTGTTTTGTCGCGTAGAAAGCCCTGGGTCGGAGTGAAGCCAGCCCTTCTGCATTCGAAAACGGCAACGGGTGGATCTATGGAGGAGCCATAGTGCCCGGTACCTGGACATCTGGGCCTTTTACGACGGCTTTGGGCGAGTCATTGAGGAGCATACGACAAGGGGTGGAGGGCAGATATAGGTTGCCCATACTTGTCATATGTCATCCGCCAACAGACCGTTTCGGAAATCGAGCACCTTAACAAGCAGGTGAATCGCCAAGAGATCGTGCCGAAAGCAAAGTCCCTATCGGTACTCGCAATCGTTTTCCGAGCCGGGCCAATAGGGCAGTGAGGGAGGGCACCTTCCTCGGCGAGGCTTGGGGCCAAGGCCGTATCGGTCCTTTCATCGGGAACGGATGGCACACCAAACGATGCCACTGAGGCGCATCGGGGGCGGCGTTGAGCACCTCAAGATGCACACCTTGCGGGGTCAGCGTGAGGGTTACCTCCCCTGGCCTACAGCGGTGCCTGGTACGGCCTAGGTACGATTCAACACCTTGACCTGCCCTTCCACATCCACCCGGCGGATGAAATGCACCCGCCCAGCATATAGGGGCAGACGCTTGGGCAAAGGATCAGGTGAGGCAGGAAAGTGGGCGGGGAGCGGACGTGCTGGTCGGCTCCGGTGCACCTGCTCCGGTGGGCACTCTCCCAATTGGGGGTGGGGCTGGCGAATATAGCGTTGGATGAAACGTTCGGTCCGCTCGTTTACCTGAGTAATATCGGCCAGGGGGGTGTTCTCCCAGACGTGGCGAGCATAGGTGCGATGAAAGCGTTCCACCGCACCCTGGCTGCGAGGGTGGCGCCCTGGGGAAAAGACCAACTCGGTTCCTGCCAGCAACGCCAAACGTACCACGCGTCCCAGCACACAAGGATGGCTAAAGCCGCCGCTAAAGCAAGCCTCGTTGTCAACCTGGGTGTAACGGGGAAGCCCCTATCGTGGCCCACAGGTGACGCAGAAAGTCGGCGGCCTCTTGGCTCCGTCGCCTGGGGAAGGCTCGGTACACGGGACAGCGCGACATGACGTCCAGGCCGTTGAAGCAGGCCACCGGTTGCCCGTCTTGCAAGTAGCGAGGATAGATGTCCATGCAGGTCTTAGCAGTGAACGATGGCGGGGTAGAGGCAAGGTCCTACCCGGTTTCTATCATCGTTGATGCCATGCTGCCGGAGGTGGATATGCCCTGTTTTTACCGATTCTATAGGTGGTACATGGCTGACGCCTTCGAGGAGTTATAGCGGGGCCAATTCTGTTTATGTCTTTGGTGTTGCTCGCGGCGCGACGTCTATCACAGACAGAAGGGGGAGTGATGCTTTGGGGATTGTATCAGGCATTTCCACCCAAAGTCCGTTGCCTGCCCTGTTAATTCCAACGTTAGCCTTGATTGTTCAGCGGATAAAGAGAGGGTTTGTGTGTCCAATATGAAGTGCTCCTGCGAGACACAATGTTGGAGTGGAGTGTTGTAGATCACCCTGTAGGGCCGGTACTTGTTGAGGGTGGAAGTTTTTATTCCTGCCTAAAGCGTTGATAGGCCCTGCCCTTGTTGGCTGTTGCCTTGACAAAGAAGAGGGGAGTGGATATAATGGATGACGTGAAGCACACCGAGCGGGCGTAGCGCAGTGGTAGCGCAGGGGCTTCCCAAGCCTCGTGTCGCGGGTTCGAATCCCGTCGCCCGCTCCTTTTTTTATTGCAAGAGGTCGATACCAACTCCTGTACAGGTGCATGTTTACGAGGGGATGAGGGATACCCACAATGGCACGGCTGCGGGTTGTGACGATTTTTGATGAGGATTATCAGGTTCTACGCCAGAAGGCACGTAAGGTCAATCGCTTTGGCCCTGAATTGGCGCGCCTGGCTGAGGATATGCTTGAAACTATGCGAGAGTCTCACGGCGTTGGTCTGGCAGCACCTCAGATTGGGCTCTCCATCCGCCTGTTTGTGGCCGAAGTGCCTGAAGACATGGAGGATGAACCCCACGCGGGGGAAACCCATGTGTTTGTCAACCCGAAGATTGTCAAGGTGGGGCGCGAGGAGGTCGAGCGTGAAGAGGGCTGTCTTTCGATTCCCGGTATTTATGGCGACGTATGGCGGGCAGATGAGGTCGTAGTACGCGCCCAAGACGTGAAAGGAAAACCCTTCCGCTTGAGGGCCAAAGGTTTTCTCGCGCGAATTATTCTGCACGAGTACGATCACCTGGAGGGTATTCTCTTCGTGGATCGCGTTGAGGATCCATCTACGCTGCACACTTATGAGGAAGATGACGACGGTGAACTTATCCCGGTTCCCGTCGAATTCCCACGACATCTCATTCGACCTGTACAGCAACCCGTTCTCGTGCGCAAGTGAAGCGGATAAGCCCGTGGCTGCCTGGTCTCATAGTTCTCCTCATATTGTTTGTTGCCTGGTGGCACCGCGAAACTCTTCGTCCCATTCTCTCTAATGCGTCTTTGGCTCGAACATACTTTCGTTCTCTTGGCGTGTGGGGCCCTGTAGCTGTCATTTTCCTCAATGCGCTGCAGATCGTGGTTGCTCCTCTTCCTGGTTATCCTACTTATATAGCCGCGGGGTACGTCTTTGGGCCTTGGGCGGGAGGCATTTACGCTACCTTGGGCATGGCTTTAGGGGGATGGGCCGCGGCTACCTTAGCGCGTGTGTTCGGTCGTCCTTTGGTTGTACGGATAGTTGGGGAGGAAAAACTCCGGCGGTGGGAGCATCTCCTGCGCGCGGATACCATATGGGCTTGGGCATTGGCCATGCTCGCGCCGACAGGTGACATTCCCTTCCATTTAGCGGGACTCTCATCATTCCCCATATGGAAGATTGTGTTATTGGGGGTGAGCATTCGCGGCCCGGCTGTGTTCGTGTTTGCGGCATTAGGGTGGAATTTATTCCCCCTGTAACTTATGGCCGTCCGCTTACAAAAGCAGGGGGAGGATCCCCCTGCTTCTTAGACCGTCATACGCGGATTGACGTTAGGATGGTAGTATCCTATCCCAACAATGGCGTAATTTCCTCGTATGTTTCAGGTACCCCCGTATCTTCCTCGCGTCGCTCTTTCACTTCAAAGAGCAACTCCTGTCCGTCTTCGGCAAGGTCAACCTCGACCACATCGCCTTCACGAAAGCGACCTGCGAGGAGACCTTCGCTGAGCACGTCCTCCACGTAGTCCTGGATGACACGGCGGAGCGGACGGGCACCATAGTCTGGATTGTATCCCTTCTCAGCCAGGAACATCTTCGCGCGCTCGGTGACCAGAAGCTGCATATCATGTTCCTGGAGCAACTCGCGCACCCGGTTCAACTCCAGTTCCACGATTTGGGCAATCTGCTCCTTGGTCAGTGGTCGGAAGACCATGATGCCGTCCAGGCGGTTGAGGAACTCGGGGCGGAAGGTGCGCTTGAGTGCGTCCATGACCCGCTCACGCAGGTCTTCATACGCGGCCTCCTGCTGCTTCTTCTCGTCCTCAGTGGTCACGAATCCCAGGCCACCGGCTCGCTTGATCATAGACGCGCCCACGTTCGACGTCATGATGATGATCGCGTTGCGGAAGTCCACACGACGGCCCTTGGCGTCCGTAAGGTGTCCATCTTCCATAATTTGCAGGAGAATGTTGAACACCTCGGGGTGCGCCTTCTCGATCTCATCGAAGAGGATGACACAGTAGGGGCGACGCCGCACGGCCTCGGTCAGTTGGCCCCCTTCGTCGTAGCCCACGTAACCCGGCGGAGCGCCGACCAAACGGCTGACGTTATGGCGCTCCATGAACTCCGACATGTCCAGTTTGATGAGGGCCTCCTCGCTCCCAAAGAGGAATTCGGCCAGCGTCTTGGCCACCAGCGTCTTGCCCACACCTGTGGGCCCCAGGAAGAGGAAGGATCCGATGGGGCGCTTCGGGTCTTTGAGGCCGGCGCGAGCCCGTCGGATGGCCTTTGCAATGGCTTGAATGGGTTCGTCCTGGCCGATGACCCGCTTGTGCATCTCCTTTTCCATTTCCAGAAGGCGCTGGCTCTCTTCCTGAGCCAGGCGTCGCAAGGGGATGCCCGTCCACATGGAGACGACTTCGGCTACGTCCTCCGCGGTCACCTTGGGACGTTCCTTGGGCGATGACCACCCGGCCCGCAGTTGCTCCAGCTTCTCCTGGAGTTCGACTTCCCGATGACGAATCTCGATGGCGTCCTCAAAGCGTTGCTTCTGCAAAGCCTCTTCCTTTTCACGCTGTAACTTGCGTAACTCGGAGTACACTTCGCGCAAGCTTACAGCCAATGGCGCCTTGTACATGCGCACACGACTGGCTGCCTCGTCGATAAGGTCGATGGCCTTGTCAGGCAGGAATCGGTCGGGGACGTAGCGGGCGGAGAGATGCGCGGCCGCGTGCAGGGCCTCGTCGGTAATCTCCAGGTTATGATGTGCTTCGTAGCGGGGCCGCACTCCCTTGAGGATTTCAATGGTCTCTTCGATGGTGGGCTCTTCCACCAGAATAGGCTGGAAGCGTCGCTCCAGCGCGGCGTCCCCCTCAATGTACTTGCGGTACTCGTCAAGGGTGGTGGCGCCGATGACTTGAAGTTCGCCTCGCGCCAGGGCGGGCTTGAGGATGTTGGCTGCGTCCACCGCACTCCCGGCCGCGCCCGCGCCCACCAGCATGTGCAACTCGTCGATGAAGAGGATGGCCCCGGCGTTGATGATCTCCTGAATGACCTTCTTCATGCGCTCTTCGAACTGGCCTCGGTACATCGTCCCCGCGACCAGCGAGCCCACATCCAGCATGACCAGGCGCTTATCCATCAGCGTTTCGGGGACATCCCCCTCCACAATCCGTTGGGCCAACCCCTCGACGATGGCCGTCTTACCCACGCCGGGCTCGCCGATCAACGCAGGGTTGTTCTTGGTGCGACGGGAGAGGATCTGGATCACGCGCTCGATTTCCTTCTCCCGACCAATAACCGGGTCGAGTTTGCCCTCCTCGGCCAACTGGGTGAGGTCGACGCCCAACTGCTCCACAAGGGGCATCTTCTTGCGTTCACGGGTGCGCGAGCGCATCTCGGCCTGGCTTTGCAACAGACTGCGCGCGGTCTGACTGCGCACGCGCTCCAGACTGATGCCCAGAGAGCGCAAAATGCTTACCGCGATGCCCTCCCCTTCGCGCACCAACCCCAGAAGCAAGTGTTCGGTGCCGATGTAGTGGTGCCCCATGAGGCGCGCCTCGTCCACGGCCAGTTCAATGACGCGCTTCGTGCGTGGGGCCAATGTGGGTTTGCCGAAGGGGCGGCGTTCCCCTCGTCCGACTGTCCGCTCAACCGCGCGAATGATTTCCCCCGGTTCCACGCCCAACTCGCGCAGTACCTTTACCGCGACACCGTTCTCTTCCTTTACCAACCCTAAGAGCAAATGTTCGGTGCCAATGTAATTGTGATTCAGCCGAATAGCCTCTTCCTGAGCCAAAGCCAGAACCCGACGGGCGCGTTTCGTAAACCGGTCAAATTTATCTCTCTCTTCCATCGCTCACTTCCCTCTGTAAAGCATGAGGGGCACCGCGGTGCCCCTCGTTGGTTTATTACCCCATTCTTTTCACTGTTAATCCACACCGCGCGGGGCACCAACGACGGCGCGAGTCATTGCTCACCCTGTTAACGTGCCCCGACCTATTGTGGGCTCCGTCATGTGGTGGACGGCTCTTCAGGATCTCCGCCCGAAGGTATCTCCTCCTCCACATCCGCGGTCGATTCCGCCCCAGATTCTTCAGGCACCTGTGCCTCACCAAATTCTGATGCCTCATCCGTTAATACGGATGAAAGGGCTTCCCAGGTTCCCGATTCTTCACCAATATCCTCATCGTCGGCAATTTCCCAGTCCACTTCGACGTATTCGTCCTCGTCGACTTGCCTGATACTCAGCCCCATGCGCCGATTTTCTGGATCGATGTTCAAGATACGCACTTGAACCTTATCGCCCTCTTTGACCACTTCGTGGGGATGATTGACAAAGCGATTAGCCAACTCGGAGATGTGGACGAGCCCCTCGATGCCATCATCCAGACGAACAAAGGCGCCAAAGGGTACCACGCGTGTTACGACGCCCTCTACAACTTGGCCGATGGCATACCGTTCCAAGACGGTCTCCCACGGCTTGGGCAACAGGCGACGTAAACTTAGGCTCACCCGCTCCCGCTCTTCGTCCACATCCAGGATGAGGACATCCACCTCGTCGCCAACCTTCAACACCTCGGACGGGTGCTCCACCCGGCCCCATGAAAGTTCCGAGATGTGGATGAGCCCGTCCACGCCTCCCAGATCGACGAATGCGCCAAACCTGGTCAGGCTGGTCACGCGACCACGCCGTACTTCACCCTGGCGCAACTCTTTGAGGAGTTCGCGCCTGCGAGCCTCTCGTGCTTCCTTCTCCGCCTCTTTTTCCGAAAGGATTAATCGCTGACGCTTGCGGTTGACTTCAAGAATTTTGGCCTGGAGTGTTTGGCCAACCAGGGGAACAAATCGTTTCTCTGGGGAATCTGCATCGCGAGTTTCTGGGCGGGGCACAATGTGGGAAGCAGGGACAAAGCCGCGCAAATGTCCAACTTGGACAACCACCCCACCGCGATTGGCTTCGACGACTTTTGCTTCTACCGTAGCATTTTCCTCTTGCAAACGGGCCATACGCTCCCACTCGTATTCAGAACGGGCCTTGCTAAGAGAGAGCACCACCTGCCCTTCGCGACCTTCGGGAGTGAGCACGTAAGCGACAATCTCATCTCCCTCACTCAATTGGCCGAGAAACTCCTCGTCCAGTCGGGAGAGGTCGTGTGGAGGGACGATTCCCTCTGACTTGCCGCCGATATCAACGATGATCTCATCTTTCGTCTTTGCGATGATCGTGCCACGTATCATCTGGCCACGCCGAAACTGGCGCAGTTGGAAATCCTCCTCGGTTAGCGCCTCCATAGGATGAGGAGGTGACTCCCCTTCACCTGCCTCTTCTCCTTCGGCTGCTTTGATTCCCTCGTCCTCTTCGACAGAGCCTTCCTCTGTCTCCTCCTTTTCAGCCACGGGTGCTTCTTCCGTTGGGGATTCCGACACGGCGGCCTTTGTCGCCTGTGTCTCTTCGGGTGTGTCCTGGGCGGATGTGGCTTCCCTTTGAGTCTCTCCTCCCTCCTCCACAGATCCAGATTCCATTTGCGGGTCGGTCACGGACGTTTCCGAGGGTTCGGGAGCCACAGGTGTGTTTGTCGTTTCCATCACTTTTGTAAACCTCTATTGTGGATTTTGATTGCAGCGGAAAGAAGACCACGACAGGTCTTCTCCCCGCAAATCGGAAGGTATTATAGCACGTTTCCTTAGGGGAGCAAATATGTTTGGGCAACGTCCACGACGTACTCTCACGGCTCCTTAAGGCTTTGATGTTCCCTCCCTCGCCCGTGGTATAATGCCTCATGACTATATCACCGCCATGCTTGAACACCAGGAGCGTCCCATGACCGACGAACGCCTGCGCGACCTCATGCACGACCTGTCCCGCGTCACCCAGGCCGAACTGTACTTCGACCACTTCACGCGCGTCCTCTACAGCACCGACGCCAGCATCTACCAGATCCTCCCCCTGGGCGTGGTCATCCCCCGCACCGAGGACGACCTCATCGCCACTGTGGAAACCTGCGCCCGGTATCGCGTGCCCATTTTGCCTCGCGGGAGCGGCAGCAGCCTGGCCGGTCAGGCCGTGGGCGAGGCCATCGTCATCGACACCAGCAAGTACCTGAACCGCATCCTCCACCTGGACACGGAAGCCCGTACCGTCACCGTGCAGCCGGGCCTTGTCCTCGACCACCTGAACAAGGCCCTGTTGCCCCACGGTCTCATGTTCGGCGCGGACCCCGCCTCGGGGGAGCGGGCCACCCTGGGCGGCATGACGGGCAACAACAGCGCGGGCGCGCACTCCATCCTCTACGGCATGACCATCGACCACGTCCTGGCTGCGGATGTCGTCCTTGCCGACGGCAGCACCGCCCGCTTCGAGGCGGTGGACGCGGCCACCCTTGAGCAGCGGGCCCAGGGCGGCTCCCTGGAAGCCCGCCTCTACCGCGAGGTGCCCGCGCTCCTTCGCGAGGTCGCGGACGAGATACGCACCCGCTTCCCCAGACACTGGCGCCGCTCCAGCGGCTACAGCCTCAACTACCTGCTGAAGGGGCTGGAGGAAGGGCGCTTCAACCTGGCCCAGGGCATCGTTGGTTCCGAGGGTACTTTGGCCGTGGTGCGCTCCCTCACCCTCAACCTGGTGGAGCGTCCCAAGCGCACGGGCCTGTGCGTCGTCCACTGCAACGACCTCATCCAGGCCATGCACGTCAGCGTGGCCGCGCTGGAGTGCGACCCCTCCGCGGTGGAACTCATGGATCACCTGCTCCTCACCCTGGCCCGCCAGGTGCCCGCGTACGCGCGGCACCTCTCCTTCGTCCAGGGCGACCCCCAGGCCCTGATCATGGTCGAGTTCTACGGCGAGGACGAGCGCGAAATCGAGCAGAAGATCGAGCGCCTGGAGGACCACCTGCGGCGCAAGAAACTGGCCGACACCTTCGTGCGCGCGCTCACCCCCGAGCAGCAGGCCCAGGTCTGGTACGTGCGCAAGGTGGGCCTGGGCTTACTCATGGGCGTGCGCGGGGACCACAAGCCCATCCCCTTCATTGAGGACGCGGCCGTCCCGCCCGAGCACCTGCCCGAGTACATCGGGGCTATTCTGCGCCTCATGGAGGAAACGAACACGCGCGTGGCCATGTACGCGCACGCCAGCGCCGGGTGCATCCACGTGCGGCCCCTCATCAACCTCAAGGATACCCGCGAGGTAGAGAAGATGGCCGCCATCGCGGACGCGGTGGCCGACCTGGTCATCCAATACGGCGGCGCGATCAGCGGCGAGCACGGCGACGGCCTGGTGCGATCCCCATTCAACGAGCGCCTCTTCGGCCCTACCCTCTACCAGGCCATGCGCCGCCTGAAGGCCCTCTTCGACCCCGAGAACATCATGAACCCCGGCAAGGTGGTGGATCCCCCACCCATGACCGAGCACCTGCGCTACGGCGCGGACTACCGCGTGCGTCCCTTTCCTGCCCGCCTCAACTGGGAGGACTTCCTCGGCTTCGACCGCGCGGTGGAACAGTGCAACGGCGCGGGGGTGTGTCGAAAGGTGGGCGCGGGCACCATGTGTCCCACCTTCATGGCCACACGGGACGAGCGGGACAGCACGCGCGGGCGGGCCAACGCGCTGCGGGCCTGGCTCAGCGGCAAGCCCCTCGCGCCCGACGAGGCCGAGGTGTACGCGGTGCTCGACCTCTGCCTGGGCTGCAAGGCCTGCAAGGCCGAGTGCCCTTCCGCGGTGGACATGAACAAGATCAAGACGGAGTGGACGGCCTGGTACTACGAGCGGCACGGCCTGCCCCTGCGCAACCGCATCTTCGGCGAGATTCACCGCCTGAGCGTGCTGGCCTCGAAGGTCGCGCCCCTGGCCAACGCGGTGATGGGGTTCGAGCCCGCGCGGCGGCTCTTCTCCCGCGCGCTGGGCATTCACCCACAACGTCGCTTGCCCCCATTCGCGCGTGAGACTTTCCTGGCCTGGTGGAAGAAGCGCGCGCCCGCGGGCAACGGGACCGTGCCGCGCGGCCGTGTCGTCCTCTTCCCCGACACCTTCATGACCTACAACGACCCCCACATCGGCCGGGCCGCGGTGCGCCTGCTGGAAGCCGCGGGCTACGAAGTCATCGTGCCCGAGCGCCTGGCCTGCTGCGGCCGCCCCCTCCTTTCCCAGGGGATGCTGGCGCGGGCCCAGGAGAACGCGGCCTACAACGTGGGCCAACTGGCCGCGTACGCGCGCGCGGGCATCCCCATCGTGGGCGTGGAACCCTCCTGCATCCTGACCATACGGGACGAGTACCCCGACCTAGTGGAGGGGGAGGACGCGCGCGCGGTGGCCGAGGCCAGCATCACCATCGACGAGTTCCTGGCCGACCTGCTGGAGCGGGAGCCGGGCGCGCTTCGGTTCGCGGCGCCCGACGCGCCCGTGTATGTGCACGGCCACTGTCACCAGAAGGCCCTGGTGGGCACGGGGCCGACCCTGCGCGCGTTGCGGGCCGCGGGCTTCCAGGTAGAGGAAATCCCCTCGGGGTGCTGTGGCATGGCGGGCAGTTTCGGCTATGAGGCAGAACACTACGCCCTGAGCGTGAAGATCGCGGAGGATCGGCTGCTGCCCACCCTGCGGGAAGCGCCCGCGAACGCCATCGTCGTCGCGGACGGCACCTCCTGCCGCCACCAGATCGGCGACCTCTCCGACCGCCGCGCCCGCCACCTGGTTGAGGT
>JALWHQ010000102.1:18759-24318 GCA_026983525.1 Anaerolineae bacterium
GATTTCGTGTACGACTTCCTCGGGAGTGCGACCGCGCAGTCGGGTTTGTGGGCTGATGTGAATGCGGTGAGTGAGCACAGGGCCTGCCAGGTACTTCACGTCGTCGGGTATGACGAAGGTGCGACCCCGTAAAGCAGCCAATGCCTGGGCCGTGTGGAAAAGAGCCAACGTTCCTCGTGGGCTTACACCCAGGGTGACGGCAGGGTGTTCGCGGGTGGCTCGGACCACCTGCACGATATACTTGCGTACGGGGGTGGCCACATGCACATGGCGTACGGCTTGCTGTAACTCCAGGAGAGTTTGGAAATCCACGACCGAACGTAAATCGGGCAAGGGATCGCGTTCCTGATAGCGCAACAGGATTTCCTCTTCCTCTTCCTCGGACGGATACCCCAGGTGCAAGCGCATGAGGAAGCGATCCATTTGCGCTTCCGGCAAGGGGAACGTCCCTTCCAGTTCGATGGGGTTTTGGGTGGCGATAACCAGGAATGGCCGAGGTAGGGTGAACGTTTCTACATCCACAGTTACTTGGCGTTCTTGCATGGCTTCGAGGAGCGCGGATTGGGTGCGAGGGGTGGCTCGATTGATCTCGTCGGCGAGCACGATATTGGCAAAGATGGGGCCCGGCCGAAATTCAAATTCTTGCGTCTTCTGGTTGAAGTAGAAGATGCCCGTTACGTCCGAGGGGAGGAGGTCGGGCGTAAACTGGATGCGCTTGAAGGTGCAGTGCAGGGAGCGAGCCAAGGCCTTTGCCAGGGTGGTCTTTCCAATGCCGGGAACGTCCTCCATGAGGACATGCCCCTCACATAGAAGAGCCACGAGGAGCAGTTCCACAACATCACTTTTGCCGATGATGACCTGCCCAGCGTTTTCGATAATTCGTTTGCCAATGGTCTGGATATCCGTGATAGGGGTGGATGTGGTCATATGAGTTATGTGGCCTCCTGTGGGATGCGCAATGAGTAATGATTAACAATTAATGAGTAAAAGGCATGCGAGGCATCACTCGTTAGTCGTTACTCGTTACTAACCCCTTCTTGACCGCGTACGCGGCGGCTTCCGCGCGGCTGCGCGCGTTCAACTTGGAAAGAATGTTGCGCACGTGTGTTTTCACCGTGTTCTCGGAAAGGGACAGGCGGGCCGCAATTTCCTTGTTTCCCAATCCATGTGCAATAAGCCGGAGCACCTCCAACTCCCGCTCTGTCAGTTCGGCCACGCCTGGCTCCGCTGGTTCTGATCCTTCGAGCATTTTCGCTGCCAAGCTCTGGGGGAGTACGACGCTTCCCAGGTACACTTGGCGAATGGCGCTAACCACATGCTCAGCCGATGCGCTTTTGAGCAAATAGCCACGCGCGCCCGCTCGCATGGCTTCAATCAGATCTCGGTGGCGGTCGGATACGGTCAGCATCACAATGTGAGGTTGTCCCCCTCGCGATTGGAGACTCCGTGCAACGTCCACGCCGCTCATGTCCGGCAGGTGAATGTCGAGCAACACCACGTCCGGTGCCACTTGGGGAATCAGGCGCAGGGCCTCTTGGCCCGTACCCGCCTCGCCAACAACTTCCATGTCCTCCTGTTCGTCCAAGATGAGCCGAAGTCCCTGGCGCAAGACGGTGTGGTCATCTACCAAGAAGATACGAATCATCGCCCCACCACCTCGTGTAGACGGGCAGGGAAGGTGTCCTCTTGCAAAGGAATGACGACCCGAATGCGAGTACCGGCACCGGGCCGGCTGACCAATGTAAACGTTCCGCCCAATTTATTCACGCGCTCGCGCATGCTCGAAAGCCCCACATGGGTGCGGCCTACAGGGGCTTCCGTGTCGAATCCGCGTCCATCATCAAAGATTTCCAGTTCGATGTGAGCCGGACCTCGGACAAGGCGAACGAAGACTTCACTGGCTTCGGCATGTTTGCGCACATTTGTCAATCCTTCCTGCACAATCCTCATCAGGTGTACCCCGACCTCCTGGGGAATGCTACCGGCTCTCGTATCACTCTCCACCAGGACACGAATGCCCGTTCTTCGCTCGAAGTCCTTTACATACTCGGACAAGGCTCCGGCCAGCCCTTGCGGATGATTAATCTCCACGCGCAACCCATCGATAGCCTCGCGTACGTCCTGATACGCGTCGCGCAGCGCGGCTCGGATGTCTTCCAACTCTTCAGCCAGTTTTTCCCACTCTCCCTTGCGCAAAAGGTTGCCTGCCCTATCCAAGCGCCATCCGATCAGACTGAGGGATTGGGCCAAGCCGTCGTGTATCTCTCGGGAAATGCGATAGCGTTCTTCGATAGCCGCCAGGTGCTCCACACGTTCTCGCAGGCGGGCATTGTTGACGGCCAGCCCGGCATGATACCCCACGGAAAGGAAGAAAGGTGCTTGATGGCCGCGGAAGTGACCGGGCTTTTCGGAAAGCATAACCATAACGGCCAGGATCGTTACGCCTGTAGCGAGGGGAATACCAACTACTCCCCCGACCCCGGGGAAGGATGACTGTAGGGCGTGCACGGCGCGGATGTCTGGCACGATGTACGGCGCGTGGGTGTCCAGTACCCGCTTGGCTACGAACTCGATGCCTTTCTGCAACGAAGGCTCGGCTGCGAGGTCAATACCTTGAACCAACCAACGGTAACCTTGGCCGTTCCCCTGGGGAATGAGGATGGCTCCGCGAAAGACATCCCACCCGCGCAAGGTGACCTCGAGGATCTCGCGCCACAAATTGTCCTCGTTCTTCTCCTCTTCGGCCAGGTGCTCTACCGCAAACATGGAGGCCATCTGGCGGTCGCGCAGGCGCAGGCTTTCGAGTGTGCCTGCAATTTCCGCGGCAATGACGCTCAAAAGGTACATTTCGCTCTCCGGAGGCGGAGTGGGCGTGTCAAAATAAGCCGTGATGATGCCATCCCGTTTTCCCCGACTTCCAAAGGGCAGACAAGCCAACGAATGGATGCCTTCCTTCTTCGCTACATCTCTCATGCCCTCGAAAAGGGGACAGTCTTCGGAGACCTTGGCTTTCAGAATTTCACAGTTGCGGCATCGTTCGGCCACAAGGCCAAGATCGATGCGTTCGTACATGCGACGGACATATTCATCGCTGAGCCCCCACACCATTTCCAGGTTGAGGCGATTGCGTTCCTCGTCAAAAGTGAATACGCCTGAACCACGCGCGTTTAACAAGGAGACAGGCGCTCGCGCGGCCATTTCCAGCACGTGTTGTAGATCCGCCGCGGAAGCGATTTCCCGGCCAATGTCATGCATAGCTAACAAACGACGGTGGTTCTCGGACAAATGGTTGTAAGCTTCCTGGAGTTCCTGCGCTGCACGTTCCTTCTCTTGCATAATGTGGGCCAGCGCGCCCAACCCAAACCAAACTGCAACACTACCCGTCAATGTGTACACAAGCACGGGGACCCAGGCATGGAACCGAACATCAATGCGGGGAAGCAGTAAAGCCAGCAGGGTTTCATGTAGTGCTGAGGCCACAAAAATAAAGAGAGGCACGAGCCATCGTAGGGCATAGAGCAAACGAGGTAAGGACAATGAACGAACGTATTTGGTTATGCTCGAATGTCCGGTGATTTTTCTGAGCATGTCGAGAAGTATGTCAGATGCCCTTCCCCCAAGAGTGTCGTACCTGTAGTCTAACGCATTTATCCTTATCTTCCAAACCTCTTTTGGAAATTCTGGACGTTTGACAAAGTCTTGAAGTATGGAGAAGAGGGAGGGCGGTGTCTTTGGAGAGCGTTGGAGAACGTTCGTTACAGGGACGCGTTGTGTTGACGGGCCCGCCTCTCATGGGTACAATGGGAATGATTGTTGGGGATATATATATGCACCTGTGCGTATCTCCGGGCTGGTAGGAGGAATATTCTGACAAACGGTGTAAGTGTGAGGAGGGCCCAGAAGCAATGAAAAAATTGAAATCCGCGGAAATTCGCACATCCTTCCTGAAATTCTTCGAGAGCAAGGGGCATACCATCGTTCCAAGTTCATCCCTCATCCCGGGGAACGACCCGACCCTGCTCTTCACCAACGCGGGCATGGTCCAGTTCAAGGACGTGTTCCTGGGGCTGGAAGAGCGGCCCTACACGCGCGCGACCACCTGCCAGAAATGTATGCGCGTCAGCGGCAAGCACAACGACCTGGAAAACGTCGGCCCCTCGCCCCGCCACCACACCTTCTTCGAGATGCTGGGCAACTTCTCCTTCGGCGACTACTTCAAGCGCGAGGCCATCCTCTATGCCTGGGAACTCCTCACCCAGGTGTGGGAAATCCCGCCCGAGCGCCTGCACGCCACCGTCTTCTACGACGACGATGACGCTTATCGCGTGTGGCGAGAGGAAGTCGGCCTGCCCGAAGACCGCATCCACCGCATGGGCGAGGAGACCAACTTCTGGGCCATGGGCGACACCGGCCCCTGCGGCCCCACCAGCGAGATCCACTACGACTGGGGGCCGGAGGCCTGCACCTGCGGCGACCCGAACTGCTCGATTGAACTGGACAACGGCTGCGACCGCTGGCTGGAAATCTGGAACCTGGTGTTCATGCAGTTCAACCAGTTCGCGGACGGCCACCGGGAGCCTCTCCCCAAGCACGGGGTAGACACGGGCATGGGCCTGGAGCGCATCGCGTCCGTGCTCCAGCAAGTCCCCTCCAACTACGACACCGACATCTTCGTCGGCATTATGGACCACGTGCAGCGCCTGTTGGGGCACAGCGATGAGGAACGGGAGCGGCACTACGTGGGCTACCGCGTCATCGCGGACCACGGCCGCGCGGCCACCTTCCTCATCGGCGATGGCGTGATCCCCGGCAACGAAGGGCGCAACTACGTGCTGCGCATGATCATCCGCCGCGCGGCCCGCTTCGGCCGCAAGATCGGCTTCACCGATCCCTTCCTGGCCCAGGTCGCGGACAAGGTCATCGAGATCATGGGGGACGCGTACCCCGAGATTGTGGAGCGGCAGGACTTCATCAAGCGCACCCTCACCGCGGAGGAAGAGCGCTTCTACCAGACCCTGGACGCGGGCATGGCCGTGCTCGAGCGCATCATTGAGGACTTGAAAGCGCGCGGGGAGAAGGTTATCCCCGGCGCGGACGCGTTCCGCCTGTACGACACCCACGGCTTCCCCCTGGAGATGACCCGCGACATCGCCCGCGAGCACGGTATGCTCGTGGACGAGGAGGGCTTCCAGCAGGCCCTGGAGGAACAGCGCCGCCGCTCCCGCGAGCGGGCCCAGTTCAAGAAGGTGGATCAGTCCAAGGCCGCGCGCTACCGCGCCCTGCTCGACCACCTCATCAGCACGGGCAAACTCCCACCCGAGGGCGTGCGCCACCTCATCTACGACGGCACGCTGGAGGCGGACACCGAGGTCGTCGCCATCCTCCTGGGGGATGATCTGAAGGACACGGCCGAGCCCGGCCAGGAGGTGCGCATCATTCTGCGCGAGACCCCCTTCTACGTGGAAGCGGGCGGCCAGGTGAGCGACACCGGCGTCATCGAACACGTGCCGCGCAACGGCGGCGAACCCTGGCGTGTGGAAGTCACGGGCATGGAGAAGC
>JALWHQ010000103.1 GCA_026983525.1 Anaerolineae bacterium
GCCCATGAACTGCCGCTGACCACCACCCCCATGCCCGGCGACCGCGCCCTGGACGACGAAGCCCTCTTCGGCCCCAACTTCCCGCACGTCATGCGCGAACTGGAGGAACGGGGCCTCCTCGTCTACCGCGGCCATCGCTGGTATTACATGGGCCGCGACTACCCTGCCAAGTACATCAGCCTGCGCTCCATCGAGGGCGACCGGTTCCTTATCGTGGACGAGACCACGGGACAGGTGCTGGAGGAGATCGAAAAGAGCACGGCCGCGTACCGCGCCCACCCTGGCGCCATCTACCTGCACATGGGCGAGACGTACCTGATCACCCGCTGGAGCGAGGATGACCGGCGGGCCTTTGCTCGTCGCGAGTTCGTGGACTACTACACCCAGCCCATGACCCTGGACGATATTCGCGTGCAGCGGGCTTTGCGTCAGCGTCCTATGGGCACGGTGACCGCCTATCACGGCGAGGTGCGCGCCTGGAACCAGGTGGTCGGCTTTCGGATCAAGCAGTTGTTCAGCGAGGAGACCCTGGCCGTGGAGGATCTGGACATGCCGCCCACGGTGTTCGACACCCAGGGGCTGTGGTGGACCATGCCGCCCGAGTGGGAGCAGGAGTTTCGCGCGCGCGGGTACGACTTCGCGGGCAGCCTGCACGCCGCGGAACACGCGTGCATCGCCATGCTGCCCCTCTTCGCCATGTGCGACCGCTGGGACATCGGCGGGGTGAGCACTGTGCTCCACCCCGACACAGGCACGCCCTTGGTGGCGATTTACGACGGCTTCCCCGGCGGCGTGGGCATCGCGGAGAAGGGTTTCGACCTGCTGCCGGAACTTTGGGAAACCACGTTGCGTCTTATTCGTACATGTAAGTGTGAGGACGGGTGTCCCAGTTGCATTCAGAGCCCGAAGTGTGGCAATAATAATGAGCCGTTGGACAAAGCGGGCGCGATTCATCTGTTGGAGAAATTGATCACGGCAGAAAAATTGCAAACTGCCAAGTGAAAAGTGAAAATCGAGGCAGGGATAGGTTTTTCACTTTTCACTTTTCACTCTTCACTTCCTGAAGGATGCCTATCATGTGGCGATTACATCGTGGTGTGATACTGCTGGTCGTCATCGCGACGGTGCTGTCCGCCTGTGCGCTGGGGGGCACGAAGGCCGGCCTTTCATACAGCGGCCCGACGGAAATCACCGTCAAGGCAGGGGAATTCGTGCCCGGCACACCCATTCAGTACTTGGGGCAGAACGAACAGGGCGCGCGCTTCCTCATCGAAGGGCAAGAAGCCATCAAACTGGTGGGCGATTCCCTCAAATGGTCGGGAAACGTCACGCCTGATGTGATCATCAACGTGAACTTGCGAATCCTGCACATTTCCCCCAAACAGGTCATCACCAGCGGTTTGGTGACCATTGCGCTTGATAACGTTTCTCCTCGCAAGGGGGAAGTGCGTGAGGATCGGCCCGTACGCTATACGCTGCCCGTGACCTACAAGGTGGACAAGGGGCGTCGCATTCCTGGCACATCCATTCGGTACGTGGGCGAGGAGCAGGACAAAGGGGCCAAACTGGAGGGTGTGGATGGGTATCCTTACCGTGCCATTGGGGACAGTATCATGTGGGATGGGACCCTGAAGAATAACGTCGACCTACAACTGAATGTACGTGTGCTGTTCTACAATGATGACTTCATGCAAGTCTTGGGCACAGCAACTGTGGGCATTACGCCATAAGTAAGGGGGACTACACAACCGACCATGAGGCGCACAACGCGACCACACATTTCACTGTTACTGATGATATTCCTGGCTCTTGCCACCCTGTTAGCCGCGTGCGGCCGCAAGACACCTACCCCCACACCTCCCGCTCGCCCAACGCCTGCCGTCACCCGCCCCCCTACACCACTCCCCTACCAGACACCGCCTGCCGGGCTGCCGCCGGCCACCAGTCTGCTGCCCGATGGGGCCTGGCTCACCTTGCATGTAGAAAGTCCCCAGGGCGCGCGCTGGACAATGGTTGCCTACGGGGATCGCGACGAGATCTTCGACGAAGTCCAAAATCAAAGGTGGGTGGATAAAGGCGTCTTTATCAGCCGCCAACGCGCCCTGTGGGAAGCCTTGCTCCGTCAGGCCCGCTTCGAAGCCCTCAGTCGCGACACCTACCTGACCGCGTGCGATACCTGTCCCATGATCGCGCTGGCCGTGCGAGGGGAGGCGGGCGCGCCCAAGGGTGTATGGCTGCGCCTCCGTCCGTACGACGCCACCGCGGAGGTGCTTCCCCTCCTGCCCATTATCCATACACTGCGCCTGAGCGTCGAGAGCCTCATGACTATGTACGAGCCGGAGGACATTGTGTCTGCCCGTTCTGTCCCTGCGCTCGGCCCAGTGCCAGAGGATCCCTTGGGAACCTTCTATGGAGATAAGTTGCAGATGACCGAAGGGAAGGTACGTGTAGGGCAGTCCGTGCGCCCTTGGGCGAGGCCCCTTGCAACGGGAGCGTTCACCCGTCCTGATGCAATCGAAACCGTCATGCTCATCGGGGGAGACGCGGAAGAGGAGCAAACCCCTTTGGAAGATGAGGTTTACCTGCGGGCGCGGCTGGTTGTATTTCGCCAGGAGGGGAATCGTTGGAAAGTTGTAGCGGAAACGCGCGGACTCGCTTCGAACATTCCCGAACGCATGCTGCCCGTTGCTGTGTACGACGTTACGGACTTCGACCATGATGGCGTACAGGAGATATTAGTGTCCTTTGCCTCACTCATCCCGGGCTACCTGGACGGAGTGTACCACCTTTACCGCTGGGATGGCAGCACACTGCGCCGCGTGTGGATCACCACGTCCATCTACGATAACACGACCGTGGGCAACCAGCCCGACTTTGCCACCCAGGTGGCCTGGCCCCTGTGGAAGGACACAGATGGAGACGGTATCGACGATCTGCTCCTCAAGGTCTTTCGGCGCGCGTACGAGCGCTCCTCGGTCGGTGTTGCCAACACCTCGCGCGTGCGCGAGGAAACCACATCCGATGTCCTCTACAGGTGGGGGGGCAAAGGCTTCATGCTTGTGTCCCCCTGAACCCTCCCCTCTAATGGAACGTCTATAGCCCTCATACGAAATTCTAATACTCACACCCTATAATGATGGACGAGTATGGGGGAGTGGGCCAACATCACCTGCCCATCCCCCAATGCGTTCCGACACACCAAGACGGACGGAGTACACCCGCTCATCTTGACTTTGAGCGCGGGGCTATGGCAGCGCCAAGGAGGCGAATGATGCGGGCATACAGCGTTCGGGAACGTGTCATCCGAGAACCGGCAGTGGCGGGGACCTTCTATCCCGCGGAGCCGGCGCGGTTGCGCGCGATGGTGCGCGCGTTCCTCGACGAGGCCACAGTGCCGGCGCTCGGGTATGTGCGCGCGGTCATCGCCCCTCATGCCGGGTACATCTATAGCGGCCCGGTAGCGGGTTATGCCTTCAAGGTGTGGGAGACCTTGCCCCCGCGCCCGCGCACCATCTACCTGATGGGGCCTGCACACCATGTCTTCGTGTCGGGCATCGCGGTGGGCAAGTTTAGTGCCTTTGCCACACCGTTGGGCACCGTGCCCGTTGCCGAGGAGATTGTCGATGCCCTGTTGGAGCACGATGGTGTCTTTGTGCAGGCCAATGAGGCCCACATTCCTGAACATTCCTTGGAAGTGGAACTACCGTTCTTACAGGAGGTATTTTCCAACCAGATGCGCATTGTGCCCATGCTTTTCGGCCATGTGGATCCGTTGCTGGCCGTGCCGCCACTCGTTGACTTGCTGCAATCCGACCCGAACGCGCTCATCGTTGTCAGCACCGACCTGAGTCACTATCATGACTACTGGACGGCTCGGCGGCTGGACACGGCCTTGCTGGACGCCATTGTGCGAGGGGACATGGAGGCCGCGCGCCAGGGCGAGGCATGCGGGCTCTTGCCCACCCTGTGCCTGATGGGCATCGCTTCTCGGCTGGGATGGACACCCCACTTGCTGGATTACCGTAACTCGGGTGACACAGCAGGCGATAAGGTGCGCGTGGTGGGATACGCGGCCATTGCCTATGCAGCATGAACGAACACCAGGACACAGCGTACTGTGTCCAAAGGGGACATGCGCGCTTTAAGGATACGTATGAGTGATCGGGGAAGGGGGAAGAGATGGTTTGGCGGGAGAGAGATGTTGTGGGCGAGGCGAACGTGGAGGCGCCCCCCTACCTCACCGACGAGGAGGGGCGCATGTTGTTGACGATAGCGCGACGTGCGCTGGAGGAGACACTCCAGAACGGGCGCGTGTACGAGGTAGACATCCAGTCCCTGCCCTCGCGCTTGCGCGAGAAGGGGGCATCCTTTGTGACGCTAACGCAACGGGGAAACCTGCGTGGGTGCATAGGCTCGGTCATACCGCACCAACCGCTGGCGCTCGACGTGCGGGACAACGCCATCAAGGCCGCGCTGGCCGACCCACGTTTTCCGCCCATGAGCGCCCACGAGTTGCCCTACACCGAAATCGAGGTGTCGGTGCTCAGCCCGTTGCGTAAGTTGGAATATCGCAGCCCGGACGAATTGCTGGAAAAGATAGAACCCGGGCGTCATGGTCTGCTCCTGGTGCAGGACTACCGACGTGGGTTGTTCCTGCCCCAGGTGTGGGAGAAGTTGCCCGACAAGGTAACGTTTCTCCAGCAACTGAGTCTAAAGGCTGGACTCGACAAAGAGGCGTGGAGAAATCCGAACACGGAGATTTACGTATTTGAAGTACAGGAGTTTCGTGAGTAATTCCCGGCCACCAACCGGTCGACGGATGGGATAGGGTATCGGGTATTAGGTATTGGATATCGAGTTTCTGAGATTTCCTTGACCACTTACTGATACCCAATACCTGATACCCAATACCGCAGGTCGACAGACTCAGTGAACAACTCTACATGTGCACCAACAATTCACGAGAAGCAAAATTACGGATAGAGACCTCAAGGAGGTGACGCGTATAATGTTTCCGATGCCGCCTGAATTGCAACGGAATGACGGACAACCGAACATCCCGGAGGAACTGCCCATTCTGCCGCTGCGCAACACGGTGGCCTTCCCCTTCACCGTGCTGCCGCTGACGGTGGGCATTCCTCGTTCTATTAAATTGATTAACGAAGCGATGGAGGGGAACCGCATCATTGGTCTGGTGGCCATGAAAGATCCCTCCATCGAACTTCCAGGACCTGACGAAGTATATACGGTCGGCACAGTAGCCCAAATTCTCAAAGTGGTAAAGGGCCCTGATGAGAGCCTACAAGTCGTCGTACAAGGGCTAGAGCGGTTCAAAATAGACTACTGGACGGCCACCGAGCCCTATCTGAAGGCTCATATCATCCTGGCTCCCGAGCAGGGCGATGTGGAATCGGTAGAAATCGAGGCCCTGCGGCGCACGCTCATCGACCTGGCCCAGAAGTTCGTCCAGTACATGCCCAACATTCCCGACGAGGTGGTCGAATTCCTGGAGCGGGTGGACGACCCCCGCTACCTGACGTATCTCCTGGCCTCCAACGCGCGCATCGACATGGAGGACGCGCAGAAGTTGCTGGAGGAGGACGACCTGGCCCAGAAGATGCGCCTCCTGGTCAAACTCCTCAGCCGCGAGTTGGAGGTGCTCGAACTAGGCCAGAAGATCCAGAGCGAGGCGCGCGAGGAACTGGAGAAAGCCCAGCGCGAGTTCTTCCTCCGCCAGCAGTTGAAGGCCATCCAGCGGGAGTTGGGCGAGGAGGACGAACAGCAGCGGGAGATCGAGGAGTACCGCCAGAAGATCGAGGCCGCGGGGATGACCGAGGAGGCCAAGAAGGAGGCCCTGCGCGAACTGGCGCGCATGGAGAAGATGCCCCCTCAGGCCGCGGAGTACTGGGTCATCAAGACGTACCTGGATTGGCTCGTCGAACTGCCCTGGAACAAACTGACCGAGGACAACCTGGACATCGAGCACGCGCGCAAGGTCCTCGACGAGGACCACTACGACCTGGAGAAGGTGAAGGAGCGTATCCTCGAGTACCTGGCCGTGCGCAAACTGGTCAAGGAGCGCGGCATCGAGGCGGATCCCGAGGAGCGGGGCGCCGCGGGCGCGATCCTGTGTTTCGTGGGGCCGCCTGGCGTGGGTAAGACGAGCCTGGGCAAGAGCATCGCACGCGCGCTGGGCCGCAAGTTCACCCGCATGAGCCTGGGCGGCGTGCGCGATGAGGCCGAAATCCGCGGGCATCGCCGCACCTACATCGGTGCCATGCCCGGCCGCATCATCCAGGCCATCAAGCGGGTGGGCACGCGCAACCCTGTCTTCATGCTGGACGAGGTGGACAAGATCGGCGCGGACTGGCGGGGTGACCCCAGCAGCGCGCTGCTGGAAGTACTCGACCCGATGCAGAACCACGCCTTCCGCGACCATTACCTGGACGTGGACTTCGACTTGAGCGAGGTGTTCTGGATCGCGACCGCGAACATTCTGGACACCATCCCGCCCGCGCTGCTGGACCGCATGGAGGTCATTCGGCTGGACGGGTACACCGAGTACGAGAAGATCAAGATCGCGGAGGGCTACCTCATCCCGCGGCAGATGAAGAACAACGGCCTGCGGGAGGAGGAAATCGAGTTCACCGAGGACGCGCTGCGGCTGATCATTCGCGAGTACACGCGCGAGGCCGGCGTGCGCAACCTGGAGCGGGAGATCGGCAGCATCTGCCGCAAGGTGGCGGTCA
>JALWHQ010000104.1 GCA_026983525.1 Anaerolineae bacterium
TCCCCAGATGCGCAGGTAATGAGTTCGGAAGAGTTCTGTGAAGCTTTTTGTGAGTGATAGAAGGTAATGGGGTTGTCAGATCCGCATCCTTTCTGCTCCTCGGTCTGGGAGTGCTCTTGATGATAGGTGTAGAGGAGCTTGCAGGAAGTGGAAAAGTGGTGTAGTTCGGGGCTCCACAGCTTTCTGACTGTCCCTTAGAAATCTGGGACAACTGGGAAGAAAGATTTTACAGAAAATACGGGGATCGGGGATATGGATATTGGGGGGAGCGGGTCGCAATCCCTTCTTTAATTCAGGGCATTTCAACAATGCTCAAGAGCATCCGGTATGGCGACGTGGTGCTCGTGTCGCAATCCCTTCATTTATTCAGGGCATTTCAACTTCTTTTCTCCAGCCTCTTTATGTATAACCGTTATACATTGTCGCAATCCCTTCTTTTATTCAGGGCATTTCAACTGCACTGCTTCCAGAGGAGATAGTGCTTAAGCTCATTAGCGTCGCAATCCCTTCTTTTATTCAGGGCATTTCAACAGCTACGACTTCTTATGGGAAGACCTGCCCGCCGAAGTGTCGCAATCCCTTCTTTTATTCAGGGCATTTCAACAGAGGGGCGGACTCCCGCCGATCATTGGGAATTCGGCTGGTCGCAATCCCTTCTTTTATTCAGGGCATTTCAACGCAGCTCGGGCGGAGTTCGCCCCCCTCCGCCTCGAGTTTCAGGTCGCAATCCCTTCCTTTTTTCAGGGCATTTCAACGCCGTCAGAAAGGAAATCGGCGGGTCAGGAGTTCTGCTTGTCGCAATCCCTTCCTTTTTTCAGGGCATTTCAACAGAAGGACAACGGCACGCTCGTTGCAACAACGCCGTCGGGGTCGCAATCCCTTCCTTTTTTCAGGGCATTTCAACGCAAAAAGAGATTATGGCGCAGGTCCGCAAATTGATCGGTCGCAATCCCTTCCTTTTTTCAGGGCATTTCAACATTGGGAGGGGGAAAATGAGGAGGAATTTTATAATTTAAGTCGCAATCCCTTCCTTTTTTCAGGGCATTTCAACTCGGGGGGGGCGATATTTGATTATCGCCTTGCTTAACGTCGCAATCCCTTCCTTTTTTCAGGGCATTTCAACTTTGTAGGCTCGGTGTCGAGATAGCAGAGCAAGTGATCATGTCGCAATCCCTTCCTTTTTTCAGGGCATTTCAACTATCTCGGGAAGCGGGGGGTATATATTTCCTTCGAGTCGCAATCCCTTCCTTTTTTCAGGGCATTTCAACAATCCATACTTTCTATCGGGCGTATCAGACTCCTGAAAGCGTCGCAATCCCTTCCTTTTTTCAGGGCATTTCAACCCTACAACTCGAAATCCTTGATAGATAAGGGTCAGAAATTGAGAATTGTTATCATTTAACCCGTTGGCTTCGC
>JALWHQ010000105.1 GCA_026983525.1 Anaerolineae bacterium
CATCGGCGGGATTTGAGCGTGTTCCGTATTGGTTACGACATGCTGACACGCAGTCTGAGTCATGGCCATCTCGTTAGGATACGTCTACTGCCCTACTTCAGATGAAAACTGTCGGGTAGTCAGTCCATCGTCTATGGTCTATCGTCTCACCAGCACCCGCGTGTCGAAGCGTGGGGGGTGTTCCCGCTCATAGGCCTCAATGCGCGGCATATGCTCCAGCAAGTACCCCAGTTGATCCAGCCCCTTCAGCAGGCAGTGCTTGCTGAACCCGTCGATGGGGAACGTGACCTCTGTGCCATCGGGCAGGCGCAGGGTCTGCGACGGCAGGTCGATGGTCACCTCGATGTCGGGCTCCGCCTCCACCAGTTGGAACAATCGCCTGTGAGTGGCCTCGTCCACGATGACGGGGAGCAGGCCGTTCTTCAGCGCGTTGTTGTAGAAGATGTCCGCGAAGCGGGTGCTGATGACAGCGCGGAAACCCCAACCCATCAAAGCCCAGGGCGCGTGCTCGCGCGAACTCCCCGTGCCAAAGTTATCCCCCGCCAGCAAAATCTTGCGCCCCTGCATCTCGGGCTTGTTGAGCACAAAGTCGGGGTTGGGCGAGCCGTCGGGCAAATAGCGCCATCCCGCAAACAACCCCTCCGCCAGCCCTTGTTTGTCCGTCACCTTCAGATAGCGTGCAGGAATGATCTGGTCTGTATCCACGTTCTCGTTCGGTAGGGGAACGAGTTTACTGGTTAACGTTACAAAGGGTTCCATAATCACCTCCGAAGACGGAGATTGGAGATTGGAGATTAGAGACTCCACGCATCACGCATCACGCATTTCGCATTTCGCATCACGCAAGCAAGGGCCGCGGGTCCGTAATCTTACCCGTTACCGCCGCGGCCGCGGCCGTGAGCGGACTGGCCAGAATGGTGCGGCCGCCGGGGCCTTGACGTCCTTCGAAATTGCGGTTGCTGGTGCTCACCGCGTACTGGCCCGGTTCCAGGCGGTCGCCGTTCATGGCGATGCACATGCTGCAGCCGGGCTCGCGCCACTCCGCGCCCGCGTCCTTGAAGATGCGGTCCAGCCCCTCGGCCTCGGCCTGGCGCTTGACCTGCTGGGAGCCCGGCACGACGAGCACGCGCACGCCCGGCGCGACCTTTCGCCCCTTGAAGATTTGGGCAGCCATGCGCAGGTCGGTGATGCGCGCGTTGGTGCAGGAACCAATGAACACCACGTCGATGGGATGGCCCAGCAGTTGCTGGCCGGGTTGGAAGCCCATGTACGCCAGCGCGCGCTCCATAGCCCGTCGCCTGCGCGGGTCGGGTTCCTTGTCAGGATCGGGGATGCGGCCAGTGATGGGGATGGCCTGGGCGGGATTCGTGCCCCAGGTGATCATGGGTTCTAAGCGACTGACGTCGATAGTGACGCTCTTGTCGTAAGTGGCGCCGGGGTCAGTGGGCAGTTGACGCCAGCGCTTCAGCGCCTCGTCCCAGTCCTTGCCTTTGGGCGCGAAGGGCTTGTCCGCCAGATACTCGAAGGTCACGTCGTCGGGCGCGATGAGGCCCGCGCGCGCGCCCCCCTCGATGCTCATGTTGCACAGGGTGAGGCGCTCCTCCATGTTCAGGCCGCGCACTGCATCCCCCCTGTATTCAAACACGTGCCCCACGCCGCCGCCTGTACCGATAGTGGCGATGAGCGCGAGGATCATATCCTTGGCGGTGACGCCCTCGGGCCGCGCGCCTTCGAAGCGCACCTCGAACGTCTTGGGCTTGCGCTGGAGGATGGTTTGGGTGGCGAGAACGTGTTCGACCTCGCTGGTGCCGATGCCAAAGGCGAGCGCGCCGAACGCGCCGTGGGTGCTGGTGTGGCTGTCGCCGCAGACGATGGTCATGCCCGGCTGGGTGAGGCCCAGTTCGGGGCCGATGACGTGGACGATGCCCTGGCGGTCGTCGAACATGTTGAAGAGGGGGATGCCGAACGCGCGCGCGTTCTCCTCCAGGGTTTGAATCTGCTTCACCGCCATCGCGTCCATCAGGCTGAAGTCGCGGCCCACGGTGGGGATGCTGTGATCCATCGTAGCCAGCGTCTGGCCGGGCCGCCGCACGCGCAGACCCTTCTCGCGCAGTCCCTGAAACGCCTGGGGCGAGGTGACCTCGTGAATGAGGTGCAGGTCAATGTAGAGAATGGCAGGAGAACCAGGTTCCTCGTACACAACGTGGTCGTCCCAGATCTTCTCGAAGAGGGTTCTCGGGCGAGTCATGGCCATCTTAACCTCCTGGTGGATAGGGAAGTAACTCCAGTTCCTTGATATACCGAAAATGGCGTTGGTTTTTCGAGACGAAAGGGTAACCCCACACAATAGCAGTTGCAGCAATCAGGGCATCGGCTATCAATAATCCGTGACCAAGGCGGTATGTCCTTAAGAGATCGATCGCCTTGGCCGAGATGTGGGGATCAAGCATCAGAACATGGAACCTTTGCAAGAATCCATCGAGATGTCGCATTTCACGCTTGTTTCTGCACCCCACAAGCAATTCCATGACTGTAACAGCGCTGATCATGACCGTGGTCTGTTGCTCCATTGTTTCCAGAAAGGTCACGGCTTGAGGTACATTGCGACCCACATCTATGAGAATATCTGTGTCCACGATAATGGGCGAGGCCATTCCACACTATCTCCATTCACGCTCACGCACCTGACGTGTCCACGCGATACTATCTTCCATGTCAGCGCGATCCGCCCACATACCGACAAAAGGTTCCTCCTTCAAAGGAACTTGGCGCGGGCGTTGGCGTTGGCTGTATTGAGAGCGCAATAGTTGAATGAACCTCAACACCAACTCCTGGTCTTCCTCAGGAAGGGCATCCAATTCGGCAATTATCAACTCGGTTCGGCCCATTGCTCCATCTCCCCCCATACTTCCGCTCAGCGGGCCACGTGTGGAAACACGACATCCTCTGTTCCACACGTGGCCCAGTCTTCCCGATTTACTTATTCTCCGTTCATCAGCGCGAACTCCACGCTGTCCGCCAAGGCCAGCCACGAGGCTTCAATAATATTAGGCGAAACGCCCACAGTTGTCCAACGGCGGTGGCCATCCGCGGAGTCGATGAGCACGCGTACGGTGGCTGCGGTGGCCGCGTGGGGGTTGAGGATGCGCACTTTGTAGTCGGTGAGTTGGACGCGCTCCAGTTGCGGGTAGAACTGGAGCAACGCCTTGCGCAGCGCGTTGTCCAGCGCGTTGACGGGGCCGTTGCCCTCGGCCGCGGTGTGGAAGATCTCGCCCCCTACCCGCACTTTGACCATAGCCTCGGACACGAGTCCGCGGCCCTGGCGGTGTTCCACCAGCACCGTGTAGTCGATGAGTTCGAAAGGTGGGGTGTAGCCGTTGCGCACTTTGTTCAGCAGCACGGCCACGGACGCTTCCGCGCTTTCGAACACGTAGCCCTGGTTCTCCAACTCCTTGATGCGCTGGAGGACCTGGCGTTCCTGTTCGCGGGTGAGCCCGTCCAGACCGAATTCCTGCCGCTTGACCGCGATGTTGTCCTTGCCCGAAAGTTCGGAGACGAGGACGCGCTTGCGGTTGCCCACCAGCGCGGGATCGATGTGCTGGTAGGACATTTCGTACTTGACCACCGCGTTGACGTGAGTGCCGCCCTTGTGCGCGAACGCGCTCGCGCCCACGAAGGGCTGGCGGGTGTTGGGCGGCAGGTTGGCCAATTCGCTCACGAAGCGGCTAATTTCGGTCAACTTGCGCAACTGCTCGTCGCTCACGCAGTCGATGCCCATCTTCAACTTGAGGTTGGCAATGATGCTGATGAGGTTGGCGTTGCCGCAGCGTTCGCCGTAGCCGTTGATCGTGCCCTGGACGTGGACGCAGCCGGCGCGAATGGCATATAGGCTGTTGGCGACGCCCACGTCGCTGTCGTTGTGCGCGTGGATGCCCAGGGGCACATCGGGGAGTTCGGCCTGCACGTCGCGCACCGCGTCCTCGATCTCCCAGGGCATGGAGCCGCCGTTGGTGTCGCAGAGGACGAGGACGTCCGCGCCCGCGTCCGCGGCCGCACGCAGGGTGGCAATGGCGTAGTCACGGTTGGCTTTCCAGCCGTCGAAGAAGTGCTCCGCGTCGTACACCACCTCCTTGTCGTGGGCCTTCAGGTAGGCCACGGTGTCGTAAATCATGCGCAGGTTCTCGTCGGGGGTGGTGCGCAGGACGTGCTCCACGTGGAGGTCCCAGGTCTTGCCGAAGATGGTGACGACGGGCGTTTCCGCGTCCAGGAGCATTTGCACTTGGGCGTCCTTCTCGACGGGGGTGTTGACTTTGCGCGTGCTGCCGAACGCGGCCAGTTTGGCGTTCTTGAGGTCTAACTCGCGCCTGGCGCGCGCGAAGAAGGTCGCGTCCTTGGGGTTGGACCCAGGCCATCCCCCCTCGATGTAGTGGACGCCGAGTTCGTCGAGTTTCTGGGCAATGCGCAGTTTGTCATCCGCGGAGAAGGAGACGCCTTCTCCCTGAGTACCATCGCGCAAGGTGGTGTCGTAAAGCAATACGTTTTCAGGCAGAGTGTGTTGGCGTGTCATGGCAACGACCTCCTTTGGGTAGAGATTTGAGATTTGAGATTGGAGATTGGAGATTTTCACTTTTCACTCTTCACTTTGTACTCCCCCAAAGGGCGTTGCGATGACGCGGGCGCCGCCGCCAGCAGGTGTGACGGCGCCCGGGAGCACCTCCTTTCGCGCGCGAAGGTTTGGTCGGTCTGTGCTCATGGAAACACCTCCGATGGGTGAAGGTTGGAGATTGGAGATTAGAGATTGGAGATTGGGTATTGGGTATTGGGTATCGGGTATCGGAAGGGTAGTTTCAGATGATGTGGGAGCATTCGGAAATTCATGGACAGGAAAGTACTGCCACGTTTCCGAATCACTCATTGTCCTGAAGAAGCTTTAGAAGCTCATCGCGGACTTCCTCATAGGGCCGTGCAACCGAAGGATCACGTTTCCACTCCTCATAGGCTGCCATCGCCTCATGTACAGCGTGGGCTTCGCTCATCATCTCTTGAAATTTCACAAAGTCCTCCATCGAAATGAGCACAGCCGTGGGTTTCCCTCTGCGTTCAATGATAACTGTTTCGCCTCTTTGCACCGAATTCAGAATTTTTCCCCACTCGCTGCGTGCTTTCTTGCTCGTGACCGTTGTGGTCATCATCGCCCCCCTCACGTGACAAGTTCTCGAAACAGCACCCAGTAGCGCCGTCCAGGCGCCCGATGCAGGTAAATCTCAAACACCTGGCCCGTATCTGTCCTGACCACATAGTAATCCCGATGGCGGCGCTGCCACCAACGACGACGGAGGTCCAACTTCCGCCGCCAAGAGAGTATTTCCACGATGCAGTACTCTTTGCCCCGCCACACGAAGGATGTCGGCGGGCCAGGTTTGGTGGCGAACCGTACCTCGATCTCTTCGTCGATAAACTGCGCTCGCGCCTCGGCCTCCGCCAGCATTGCTCCCCCGCGTCCAGCCCCCCCCTGTGCGCCTCTGCCATCTCACAGTATACCACACCCCACATCGTTGCGGGAGCGCCTCACGCATCACGCATCACACTCACCACCGCCTCCCCCATCTCCTCCGTGCTGACCACCCGCGTGCCCTCGCCCACGCCCGCGATGTCGGCCGTGCGCAGCCCCTGGGCAATGACCTGCTCCACCGCCCGTTCCACGAGGTCGGCTTCCTCGTCCAGGCCCAGGCTGTAGCGCAGGAGCAGGGCCGCGCTGAGGATAGAGGCCAGGGGGTTGGCAATGCCCTGTCCCGCGATGTCGGGCGCGGAGCCGTGGATGGGTTCGTACAGGCCGCGGGGGTGGCCGTGACGATTCGTGCCTTCCCCCAGGGTGGCCGAGGGCAACATGCCCAGGGAGCCCGCGAGCATGGACGCTTCGTCGGTGAGGATGTCGCCGAACATGTTGCCCGTGACGATCACGTCGAAGTCGGCGGGGCGCCGAATAAGGTGCATGGCCATGGCGTCCACCAAGACGTGTTCGAAGCGCAGGTCGGGGAATTCCTCCTTGGCCACCCGTTCGGCCACGTGCCGCCACAGGCGGGAGGAGGCAAGGACGTTGGCCTTGTCCACGGAGACGAGGTAGCCGCGGCGCTTGCGGGCCATTTGTCCTGCCAGGCGCACGACCCGCTCGACTTCGGGGCGGGTGTAGAGCAGGGTGTCGTAGGCCCGCTCGGTTCCCTCCTCGCGGGGGCCAAAGTAGAGGCCGCCCGTGGCCTCGCGGACCACCACCAGGTCAACCCCCCGCACCACGTCGGGCTTGAGGGTGGACGCGTCTTCCAGGCCAGGGAAGACGCGCACAGGGCGGATGTTGGCGAAGAGGCCCAAGTGTTTGCGCAGCCCAAGGATGCCTTGCTCGGGCCGCACTTTGGCCCGCGGGTCGGACCATTTGGGCCCGCCCACGGCACCGAAGAGGATGGCGTCCGCGTCCAGAGCCAGGCCCAGCGTGTCCTCAGGCAGGGGGGAGCCTGTCTCGTCGATGGCTCTCCCGCCCACAATGCCTTCAACGAAGGTAAAGGTGTGGCCGAAGCGCTGGGCCACCGCGTCGAGCACCTTGACGGCCTCGCGCGTCACCTCAGGGCCGATGCCGTCTCCTGGGAGTACTGCGATGGTTGCGTCCATGAGTGGTTTCCTCCACCTCGTTAGGCCCTCACCCCTCACCCCTCGAGCATCGTCGATGGCAATCAAGGGGGCCTGTTTCCCCCTCTCC